>JACCZN010000273.1 GCA_013695915.1 Rubrobacter sp. | reverse complement strand
TGGAGATGGCTGAGGAGTTTGGGGATACGGAGCTTCGCCCGAGAGAGTACGGGAGCCTGACCCTCAAGGCGGGCAGGATGTACCACCTGTGCCGGGAGAGCGAGATCGAGGAGCCCTGGAACATCGTGGCGCTGGCGGTCTGCTCTTTCGAGCAGATGCACACCAAAGATGGCTGGGAGTTCGTCCTGAGCAACCGGGTGGACATAGAGAACATAGCCTGGGTTTTCGAGAACTCCAGCTCCCCGGAGGAGTTCAAGGAGAGGCTCGTGGAGCTGAAGGAGCAAGAGCTAAAGCACCGGCTGGGAGAAGAGTAAGCCGGATTGCAGGTAAGGTCTTCCGATACCCGAGGAGCGGGAACCGCGTACCCGTCGGCGGAAGGGAGGACTGCGTGGCGAGTAGGGAGGGAGTAAGAAGAGCGCTCACCGACCTGGGTTGGGAGGTCAAGACGGAGGGCGGGGCTCCGGAAGCGGTCGTGGGAGCCTACGGCAAGTACCACGTAATGGTCAGCTTCGAGGGCGGAGACCCCACGTCCGTGATAATCTCCTACGTCGGCAGAGGCGGCGGGATGCTCAGCAGGAAATGGCCGGGCGTGGAGCACCTGCCCACTCCCCAGAAGGTCGTGCGGGCACTCTCATAGCCGGCCGGGAGAGCCTGGCGCGAGGTTAGCGGCGCGGGGCCGCATCAGGACCAGCCGGAGACCTTGCCCTGCCGGTCGCGCGGGAAGGTCCGAGCGTCGGCGACCGACCAGCCACCTCGGCTGTCCTGGCTTGGCGGCCACCGCTCCCGGTGCCGGGCTGACAAGGGGAATTGGAGGAGTACGCTAGGTGAAGAGCGGCGCGAAATCCTCGGGGAGTTGGTCTCTGATCTCATCTAGCTCGCTCCCGGCGATCCCGTGGGGGTTACTGCCTAGATCGGCACCTACACCGTAGGCTTCTTTTACCGCCTTCATAACCCCTATGGCGTGGTTACGGCCTTCCTCTTTGGCCCACACCCGCGCCCTCTTTGTCGGCGACTATCTCACAAAAGTCCTCCAGCGAGAGCCCCTCTGCGAGCTCCCGGGGGTTCTCCGGCCTCCCGTACTCGAGCTTGTCTGCCAGCTCCTGGGGGAGGTGGGAGCCCAGGTTTCTGGCTGCGTCGGGGCTGATGACCTCGCTGAGCGTCGACAGGGTGGCTACCGCCGCACGCTCGGCCTCCCCGTTCGAGATGGGTTGGAGGTTCGACTCTACGCTCCCGATGAACTCCTCGTACTGCACGCGCTACTCCTCCATCCTGCTGCCAGGCTTTATCGTCCAGGAGAGCTATAGAGGGTGGCGGCTCCCCTGGAGGAACCACCACCTTTTCTCTGACAGAAGCCTCAGCGAGGCGCTACTGCTCGACCTCCGGGAGCTCGAAACCGATGGCTTCGGCGGCGTCCTCGGGGTTGGCGAATAGCAGCACCTGCTCGTCCTGTTTCACCATCCTTCCGTAGTGGGTGGAGGTCTCGATCTCGAAGTCCTCCGGAGAGAACTCCTCCTGGCCCAGGGCCTCGGCGATCTCGTCCAGGTCGAACACGAGCTTGTCGTCGGAGTCGATCCGGATCATGGCCGGGTACTTGGTGATCTCCACCCCCGGTTTCTCGCCCATGAGCTCGGCGATGATGTTGCCTTCGACGCTGGCGCTCATCGTTACCCCGCACCTGTTCGATGCGGTGCGGTCATACTTCAGCTGTCCGTCTTCGCTCATATGGTCACCTCCTCCGGTACGCTCAGTCCAAGCTCGGAGAGAAGCTCCTCGAACCGGCTCTTGACCCGGCCAAAGGAGACCTCGAAGCTCACCGGCTGAACCTCGGTCTCCGACCAGATGGGCTCAAGGCCCCTGGCCGCCGCCAGGCTGTAGGGTAGCCATTCGGAGAGCCACCCCTGCATTAGTTGCCGGTTCTCCTCCCCGTAGACCTCGTCCTCCAGCATGTCCCTGAGCATGTCCTTGGTGTAGGCGAGGTCGCGGTCTTTGAACTCCCTCTCGCTGACGCCTATCAACGAGGCGGTCAGGTAATCCCCGTGCGCGGGGGCGAACCGCATCGCGAACTGGCTGCGGAACAACTCTCCGACGAGGGACTCGAACACGATGTTGGCGGCGAAGGTGGTCTCGGCCCAATCCTTGGCGTTTATTATGCGCTCCACGTTCTCGCGCACGCCCTGCCAGCTCGGGTCGTTCATCCAGACCTCCTGGTGTACGGACCCGTCGAACTCATCGGGGAAGATCTCGGAGAGCTCCAGGTTATACAGCAGGATGTCTTGGGCCGTGCGCAGCTTGTGCATGCAGTTCACGGCTATGGCGTTGTTGTGCATGTTGCTCATGGCAGCTCGTTGGGCCGGCATGAAGACGTACATCCCGAGCCCTTGGTCGGCGTGCGCCCAGGTGCTCACGTGCCGGGCGAGGATGTCGACCCAACTCTTGTTCCAGTCCTGGAACACGTTCTCGGACTTGGCGTTCTCGATGCTGTGCTGGAACTGGCGCACGGAGTTGGAGTTGTTGATGTATAACGTCCGCTCCCACTCCTCGTTGGGGTCGCGGAACCTGTGCCAGTCGGAGACCTTTACGCTCGTCCAACTGGGATCGTAACCTATATCCCCGTTGGCCCAACCGAGGATCCAACCCTGCGTGAGGTAGACCTCAGGATCGGGCTGTACGTCTACCGTGACGTCCTCGTACTTGGTGGCGCGACGCCCTTTCGGCGTGAAGTAGTTGTAGCTCCGGCTGTCGGAGCCCGCGAACACGGCCGCGCCCGCTTCGGCATCCGTCAACTCGATAGGGGGTATGCTTCTCGTTCCCCGTCCTGTACCTCTGGTAACCGCTTCTTCGCTCACAGACAGCAACCTCCTTTCCCATGTATTGCTGCTATCCAAATGGAGACCACGGTTGTAGCGCTCCTTCTTTCCCCAATACGTTGGCCTACCCCGTGGCGGATCAGTGTGCTCTCAGAGCTTGTTCTATGTATACATAGGCACGTTTCCTTTCCTCTTTTGCAATCTGCGACTACCCGGCCCTTCCGGAGAAGTCCGGGCCGCTCTCTTCCTTGCTCTCCGACCCTTCCACTTCCCCGGTGGTGGTGAACTTATCGTAGTAGACGCTGTCTTTGTCTATGCCCTTCGTTCCGAGCACGGGAATGGCCGCGTCGATCATGGGAGGCGGGCCGGCGAGGTAGGCTTCCGTGCCGGTCAGGTCCCCTTCCAGGCGGCTGATGACGTCCGTGATGAGCCCCGTCTCACCGTCCCACTCCTCTTCGGGCTCGGGGTCGGAGAGCGCCGGCACGAACCGGAACCCCGGTAGCCGCTCTTCGAGCTCCTGTAGCTCGTCGAGGTAGAAGAGGTCTTTCCGCGTCCTGGCCCCGTAGTAGTAGGTGGCCTTGCGCTCAATGCCCTTCTCGGCCATGTGGTTGAGGATGGACCAGATCGGCGCCATCCCCGAGCCTCCCCCGACGAAGACGATGTCCCCCTCGGACTTCTCGCGCAGCATGAACATGCCGTAAGGCACCTTCACCGTCATCTTGTCCCCGACCTTGAGGTCCTGGTCGAGAAGACTCGAGAACCGGCCGCCGGGATAGATCTTGATGATGAACTCCGCGCGGTCGTCGCTGGAGGTAGTGTTCGCCATGGAGTAGGCCCGGTGCTCGTCGGTCCCCGGGATGTATAGCTCGGCGTACTGGCCGGGGATGAAGTTCATCTCCGGCGGGTCCACCAGATTGAGCACGAGACGCTTTATGTCGTGGGTGAGAGCTTCGATCTCTTCGACCTCGGCGTACACCAGCTGGATGGGGACACCCGCCTCCAGCATGTCCTCGTGGTAAGCGATGAGCTCGACTTCCAGGTCGCTGTAGGCAAAGGACCTGCACAGAAGGACGAAGCCCTCGTCTTCCTCGGTCTCGTTGAGCGCGAAGGTGGAGAAAGGATCCATCTCCATGTCGCCGTCCAACAGAAACGCCTTACACGCCGCGCACTGCCCCTGCCGGCAACCGTGCATCAGCATTACACCCTGCCGGAACGCCGCATCGAGTACGGTCTCTTCCTCATCCACCTCGATCTCGATGTCGACCGGGTCAAAATGAACTTTGTGCTTCTCTCCCATAGTCAGCCCTTCAATCCCCCCGACGTGTTAGCTCTGCAACGTGGGAACTACCTTCCCCTGCGAGTTGTAATTTTATACACAGATCAGTATTTATGTCAAACGCCATAATTGTGTTTTTATACGCACAAGACGAGAGGGAGGCAGCCGGACGATCTGGCTGCCCCTCTCGTACGTCCTGGCCGGTAGGGCCGGGCGGGCGCTATAAGCGCCGAAGCTAGAGGCTGGCGTTGATGGTGAGCGCCGAAGCTAGAGGCTGGCGTTGATGGTGAAGCCTTGCCTGTACTCCTCCATGTGCTTCTCGCGCTCTTCGTCCGACATCTGGTTCAAGAGCACGTTTGGGCTCTGGAACTCGATGCCCCTCGTGTTATCCGTGGTCCACATCTTTTCTTTCTCGAAGATGACGTGGGGTTGGGGAACCAGGGTCTTGCCATCGTTGCGGACGTAGCCGAGGTCGTGCTGGATGTCGGCGAGGTCCCAGCCATGGTACAGGGTCTCCCACTCGCGCTTGCCGGTCATCCGGCCCATTGCGGGCGTCGGACGGCCCTTGTAGGTCTCGCGGAAGGCGACCGTGTCGGTCCAGTGGCAGTGCTTGTGGCAGTAGGTCCTCCACTGACCGTCTACGTAGTCCATGATCGTGTCCTCGCGGATCAGGCACGGTACCATGCAGCTCCAGCAGCGGTGCGGGTAGACGTAGCCGGTATCTTCGAAGGCTATCGGCTTGTGGCCGTTAGGCTCGGAGAGCCCGCTGTAGTGCTCCCACCACTTACCGTACTCGTTGTACCAGCCGGGGTACTTGTGCTCGAACCACTCGAAGTCCTCGTTGGTCATCGGGTCGATGCGCCAGAAGTTGACCGGCCAGCCGGTGGCGAAGAACTGGGCGACCTTGTGATGGTAACCCTTGTTCCAGATCCGCTCCCAGGAGTCCTCGATCACGTCGTGGGGGATCTTGAGGCCGTACTTCTCGAGCGGGAGCAGGTAGCTACGATAGTAGTCGTCGTAGTACCAACGCTTCCACATCTCGGCGTAGGACTCGCGGTCCTTGCGGCGGTCCTTGGTGCCGTAGTCGATGAACGTACCGATGGCGGCGTCCACGACGGCGTGCTGGTTCCAGAGCGAGTAGATCAGATCCCGCTCTATGAGCTCCTTGTTCTCGTCGTTGGAGAGCGCCATGAGGAGCGTGCCGTAGCCGTTGTTCATGTGCCGCGACTCGTCGGACTGCACCGAGAGGAACACGGTCGGCAGCAGGTAGTCGCCGTTTGCGGCGGCCTCGGAGGGCATCGCCACGAACAGAGTGTTGGTGAAGGCGGTCTCCGCCACGACCTGCAGGTAGATGTTGCACGCCGTGATCGCGTCTCCGGTAATGAAGCCCTCGCCGAACTGCCGGCCGATGGTCCCCGCGTAGCAGTTGGAGAAGGCCTTCTCGGTGATGTCGAACCCGGCGGGGTCGATGTAGTTCTTCATGTACTCGCGCTTGAGGTTCATCTGGATCGTCGAGTGGCGGACCTCGTCGATCATCTGGAACGCGAGCCCGTTGTGGATCTCCGCGTTGGGAACCGCTTCGGTCAGGAGCGGCATGGCCCGCGCGGCCGAGATCTCGGGGAACGGGATGATGGAGAGGAAGAGCTTCTGCCACTCCATCCACCGCGGCTGCACCTGGCGCCACATGTTTCCGCGGACGGCACCGTCTATGGCGCCGTAGACCCGATGGTCCTTCTCCTCCTGCATGGTGAAGTAGGACTGCATGATCTGCTTCATCGGGTCCTTCTGCGAACCTTTTGTAAGCGTGTAGTCGGTCTTGTACTTGGGATCCTTCTCAACGAAGGTCGGCTCCCAAGAGAGCTCCTGTATCTTGTTGTGTGCCTTGGTAACGCTTCTTCGCGCCACTTGCTCTACTCCTCCTTCTGGTCGTTAGCTTCCCTCGCGGCCTCTCGCCGCAACAGTCCTTTCCCTGGTGCTTACACCCCCTTTGCCGGGGACGCACCGCCCCGGCTTCGCTGTAAGATAAGTGCCTTTTCGTACTGCCCATGATAGGAGGCCGGGTACAAGCAGCAAGGGTTGCAAGAGGCTTTTCCAACAGTGTACGAAAAATTACTATAAATCGTATAATGACCTTGTGTTTGGGGGGGGTATGTTGCAAAACTGGGATCGTAAATCGGCTTTCCTGTCTCTGGGAAGCAGAGGGGTGAGTGAAGAGTGAATACTACCGTTCGACCCGCCGACGCACCCGCGACCCCGTGCCGTGGGGGTGGTCTCGTCGGGGATGATTGCTGATGAAGCAGGAGCGCACGAGGCTTGATCCCGAGGACCCTCCGGTGAGCGAGTCGGATGCCGGCCCCAACAAGTTCAAGAGCGTCCGGCGGATCTTCAGGATCATGGAGCTCGTCAGTCAGCGGGGAGAGTACCTGACGGCGAAGCAGCTCGCCAGCGAGATAGATACCAGCCTCTCCAGTTGCTACTACCTGCTCAACATACTCGCGGACGAGGGTTACATCGAGAAGCTAGCCCAGGGAGGGGGCTACCGGGTCGGCCCCGCCGTCTCGCTGATCCACGGCTGCTCCACGGACTCCAGGAGCGACTTCGGACAAAAGGTCGCACCTGTGGTCGATGAACTGGCGCAGCGGTCCAACAGGTACGCCTACGCCGCGGTGCTCTCGGACGGGGAGGCGGCCGTCATCCGGGTGACGTCCCCGCCGGATAGCCCCCCCGTGGGGGTGGTGGAGGGCTTCCACGGCGCCTCGCACGCGCTGGCCCTGGGCAAGGTGCTGGTGGCGAACATGGGGCCAAAGGGCTTGAGGCACTACATGGAGAACCACCGGCTGGAGGCGTTCACGCCGCGGACCATCGTGCGGCCCGACCTGCTGAGGACCCACCTGCACAAGGTCCGGACCGTGGGATTCGCCACGGACTTCGAGGAGTTCGCCGAGAACCTCTGCTGTCTGGCGGCACCGGTCGGGTACGGGATCGGCCGGGTGGAGGGGGCGATAGGCGTCTCCACCACGGCCCGGCTCATCCACAGAGAGCTACAACACCTGATCAGGCTGGTTCAGGAGGCGGCCGAGGAGGCTTCGGCGCAGCTTGTAAGGAAGGAGCCCTAGAGCCCGGCGGTCTATCTCTTGTGGTCGGGGAAGTGTATTCAAAAGAGGCATTAGAGAGAAAGGGGAGAGCGAGATGCAAGCGCTGGTTTACCACGGTCCCGGAGAGAAGGAGTGGGAGTCGAAGCCGGACCCCGGGATCGAGTTGCCGGGCGATGCGGTAGTAAGGATCGACACCACGACCATCTGCGGCACGGACCTGCACATCCTCAAGGGGGACGTACCCACCGTAACCGGGGGACGCACCCTGGGTCACGAGGCTGTCGGGACGGTCGTCGAGACCGGCTCGGGCGTAGAGGACGTCCAGGAAGGCGACCGGGTGCTGGTCTCCTGCATCTCGGCGTGCGGGCGCTGCGCGTACTGCAGAAGGGGCCTACAGAGCCAGTGCCTCAAAGGGGGCGGTTGGATCCTGGGTCATCTGGTGGACGGGACGCAGGCGGAATACGTCCGGACGCCGTTCGCCGATACCAGCCTCTACAAGGTGCCCGAACACCTCTCCGACGAGCAGGTCCTGTTCTTGGCCGACATACTGCCGACAGGGTTCGAGATCGGCGTGTTGAACGGGGGCGTAAAACCAGGTGACACCGTTGCCGTGGTCGGTGCGGGGCCGGTGGGGCTCTCGGCGATCATAGCCGCCGGACTCTATGGGCCGGGCAGGATCATCGCCATAGACCTTGCCGACTCGCGGCTCGACAGCGCCCGGAAGCTCGGCGCGGACGTAACCATCAATAGCTCCTCGGAGGATCCGGTGGAGATGGTAAAGGAGATGACCGGCGGTCTCGGGGCCGACGTGGTCATGGAAGCGGTCGGGGTGCCGGAGACCTTCGAGTTGTGTACCGAGATGGTGTGTCCCGGTGGGCGGGTTGCGAACATAGGGGTCCACGGTCACCCTGCAACGCTCCATCTGGAGACGCTGTGGATCAAGAGCATCACCATCACCACCGGGCTGGTCGATGCGTCCTCCACCCCGACCCTGCTCAAGCTGGTCTCCGAAGGGCGCCTGGACACGACCTCCCTCGCCACTCACCGGTTCGAGCTCGGCGAGATCACCGAGGCGTATGATGTGTTCTCCGACCCGGCAGGCACCAACGCACTGAAGGTGGTGCTCTCGGCCCAGTAGCGGACCCCGGACGGTGGTGCAGGAAACGCAAGAGTCCGCGAACGGGCTCCGTCGCCGACGGGTTGAGGACCATCGAGATGTGTGGGGCGGTAGGCGTGAACGGGCATGCTTATAGAGGCGGTGGACCTGGATCCACCGCACGCGCTGTTCTCCTGAACGGCGGGTCACGGACGAGAGGAGAGATATGGCCGACCAGGGTAATGTAGACCGGGCACACCGGGCGTTGGGAGAGCTGCACCGCGGTATCCTCCACGGCGACAAGAAGATGTGGGACTTCGTGGTGACGGGCAACGCCTTTCTGACCTCCGAGCGGGAGGTGCAGGTGGCGGCGTTGGAGAAGTATAAC
>JACCZN010000112.1 GCA_013695915.1 Rubrobacter sp. | reverse complement strand
GGAGCATACAAGTTCACCAAGGAGCCTGACCGCGAGATCCTGGCTATGAACATCATCGAGGAGATCAACGAGCGGCTGCCGAGCACCCACCTGGTGATGCACGGTTCCTCCAGCGTGCCCAAAGAGCTAGTGGACACCATAAACCGCTTCGGCGGGGAGATACGCCCCACGTGGGGCGTACCGGTAGGGGAGATACAGGAGGGCATAAGGTATGGGGTCCGCAAGATCAACGTTGACACCGACCTTCGGCTCGCTGCGACGGGGGCGATACGGCAGGCGCTCTCGGAGAGCCCGGGTGAGTTCGACACCCGCCACTACCTAAAGCCCGCCCGTGAGGCGATGAAGACCGTGGTCAAGGCCCGGATGGAGGCCTTCGGGCAGGCTGGACACGCCTCCGACTACGAGCCCGTGATGCTCGGACAGATGGCGCGGCGCTACGCCGTAGAAGGCCACCAGCTCTCTGTTACCTAGATTACGCAGAGGAAAGGGAAGTACATGGATACCTGGACCCTGGGATACGATGAGTTCGATCCCGCAGAGGAGCGGCTGCGCGAGGCACTCACCTCCATCGGCAACGGCTACTTTTGCACCCGAGGCTCATTTGCCTGGACCGAGGCCGACGAGGACGTGCATTACCCTGGTACCTACGTCCACGGCGGCTACAACCGGGAGACCACGATCATGGCCGGGGTTCCCGTCCTGAACGAGGATCTCGTAAATCTCCCCAACTGGCTCCTGCTGGAGCTTCGCATCGAGGGTGAGGAAGCCATCAGGATGGACACCGTCGAGCTGCTCTCCTACCGGCACGAGCTTGATCTGCGTCGCGCCGTGCTTAGCCGCAACCTCCGCTTCCGCGACCGGGCGGGCCGGTTGACGAGGCTGGAGACCCACCGTTTCGTCAGTATGTCCAACGAGCACCGGGCGGGGATGGAGTGGAGGATCACGCCCGAGGACTGGTCCGGCCGGGTGGAGGTCGTGACCGCGCTCGATGGGCGCGTCCTGAACCGGGGCGTGGCCCGCTACCGCGAGCTGGAGGGCCGTCATCTCGACCCGGTCTCCACCCACACCTCCAGCCCCAGCTTCGCCGAGGACGCCGACGCCGACGTCATCGGGCTGGAGGTTCGCACCCGCCAGTCCCGCATCTACGTCGCCGATGCGGCCCGCACCCGTGTCTACGACGAGGGTGGCGTTGCCCGGGCCGGCCGCAGCCTGTACCGCATGGAGGACTATGTCCACGAGGTTCTCGCCTTCGATGTCGAGCGAGGGAAAACCTCGCGCGTCGAGAAGATGGTCTCCTTCTACACCTCGCGCGACCGGGCGATCAGCGAGCCGCTCGCGGACGCCATGAGGTCGGTCGGCCGGTGCGGCACCTTCGCCGAGACGCTGGAGCGCCACGAGCGGGCGTGGGCCGAGCTGTGGGAGGTCTGCGACGTTCGCGTCCCGGTCGACGACCGGGTGCAGCAACTACTGCGCGTACACATCTACCACATCCTCCAGGTCTGCTCTCCACACACCGCCGACCTCGACGCCGGGGTCCCGGCTCGCGGGCTGAACGGCGAGGCTCCGGCTGCCCGAGGTCACGCGGGCGTTTCTGATGTACCGCTACCGCCGCCTGGACGAGGCGCGGGCGGCTGCCCGGTGGGCCGGGTTCCGGGGCGCGATGTACCCGTGGCAGAGCGGATCCAACGGCGCCGAGGAGACGCAGGTCGTCCATCTCAACCCCAACTCCGGCAAGTGGGACCCGGACCTCTCCCGCAACCAGCGCCACGTGGGAGCGGCGATCTTCTACAACATCTACCATTACTATCAGGCCTCCGGGGACCTGGAGTTCCTGCTGGACAACGGCGCGGAGATGATGCTGGAGATCGCGCGCTTCTGGGCCAGCATCGCCCACTACAACCCCGATAGGGACCGGTATGAGATCCACGGCGTCATGGGTCCCGACGAGTTCCACGAGAAGTATCCCGGCTCCGAGGAGGAGGGCCTGAGGAACAACGCCTACACCAACGTGATGGTCGCCTGGATGTGCGAGACGGTCCGCGAGGTACTGGACCTCCTGCCCGCCCGCCGCCGCACCGCCCTGCGCGGCGCGCTCGGCATCACCGACGATGAGCTACGTACCTGGGACGAGATGAGCCGCAAGATGTTCGTGCCGTTCCACACGGACACGGAGGGCGGCACCGTCATCAGCCAGTTCGAGGGCTACGAGGACCTCGAGGAGCTCGACTGGGAGACGTACCGCGAGAAGTACGAGAAGATCCAACGCCTCGACCGCATCCTCAAGGCCGAGGGCGACGACCCCGACCGCTACAAGCTCTCCAAGCAGGCTGACGTGCTGATGCTCTTCTTCTTGTTTCCGCAGGAAGAGCTGCGGGAGATCTTTGAGCGGCTCGGCTACGAGCTCGATCCGCATATCGCGGAACGCAACGCCGACTACTACGCCCGGCGTACCAGCCACGGATCGACCCTGAGCTTCGTCGTGCATGCCCATGTCCTCGCCGACCTCGACCCGGAGGCGTCTTGGGAGATGTACCTGACGGCGCTAGAAAGCGACGTCGGGGACGTGCAGGGCGGCACGACCAAGGAAGGCATCCATCTGGGCGTGATGGCCGGTACGCTCGACCTCATTCAGCGTGGCTACCTGGGCAGCAAGATCCGGGACGGCGGCCTCCGCTTCGACCCGAAGCCGCCAAAGAAGCTCGACGGACTGCACTTCCCGATGGTCTTCCGAGGCGTGTCGCTTGAGGTGTCGCTCGGAGGAGACGAGCTGACCGTCGCCGTGCAGGACGATGGACCAGACCAGTCCGTCGAGGTCGGCGTCGAGGACGAGGTGCGTCGGATAAAGGCCGGAGAGAGCCACGCCTTCAGGATTCGCTCCGGGGTCCGGTAAGCCGTACGGGATAAGGAGGAAAACCATGCAAGATAAGGTCAACCGGCACGACGTAGGCTCGCTTGGCGCGGCCCCGGAGCGGACGATAGGCGACCCCCCGCCCGAGCCAGACTACACGCGCTACCGGGTCAAGCCGGGCGAGCCGTTCGAGCTCTCCGACATAGACCCGGACGACAGCGGGGGCTACGGCAGGAAGAAAGACGTCGAGAAGCTGCTGGAGAGGCAGCGCCGGCGCATCCAGTCCCTCCAGGAGCGACTGTACGCCGAAAACGAGCAGGGGCTCCTGATCGTGCTGCAGGCTATGGACACCGGTGGCAAGGACGGGACGATCAAGCACGTCCTGAGCGGCGTGAACCCGCAGGGCTGCCGCATTTCCTCGTTCAAGGCCCCGAGCGCGGTGGAGGCCAACCACGACTTTCTCTGGCGCTACCACAATAGCACCCCGGCCAAGGGTCGCCTCGGCATCTTCAACCGCTCCCACTACGAGGACGTGCTGGTGGTGCGCGTCAAAGAGCTCGTGCCGGAGGAGGTGTGGCGGGCGCGCTACGGCCTGATCAACGACTTCGAGCGCAACCTCACCCTGAACGGCATAGCTGTGCTCAAGTTCTTCCTGCACATCTCCAAGGACGAGCAGAAACGCCGCCTCGAGAGCCGCCTCGCGGACCCGGAAAAACGCTGGAAGTTCTCCAGCAACGACATCAAGGAGAGGGCTTTCTGGGACGATTACCAGCACGCCTTCGAGGAGGCCATAGGCAACTGCTCGACCGGGCACGCGCCCTGGTACGTCGTACCGGCGAACAAGAAGTGGTACCGCAACCTCGTGATCGCCCGCACGATCGCCGATACCCTGGAGGCCATGGACCCGCGCTTCCCGCCCGCCGAGAACGGCCTGGAGAGCATCGAGATCCCAGGCTGAAGAGGCCGGGCGCTGGTCGGTGAATGGGATCTGGAGGAGAAGTGGAGAAGCTGAAGCGCGCGGCCGCTTATGAGGCGGTGGAGCGTTACGTAGAGAGCGGGATGGTGCTGGGCCTCGGGTCCGGTTCTACCGCGTTCTGGATGGTAAGCTGGACTTTGGCCATTTGTGAGCAATACGGGGTAGGGTACGCTCGTCACTTCAGCTCCCAACAAAGAGGTAAGCGATGCGTACCCTACCTGCCACGATGTTACAGCTTTTAGCCTCCTTCGCGCCACTTTTCTCGGCGCGCGTCTTCGAGCATGT
>JACCZN010000111.1 GCA_013695915.1 Rubrobacter sp. | reverse complement strand
TCCTACAGTTACACTTGTTGAGAAAGCTCTGCTACTCTTCTATCCTTACCAGGGTAGAGGAGGAAATGGACATGGAGAAGACCCAAGCTGCGGCGCCAGAGCAAACCGTCTTCAACGGAGAAGATTCGCTCAATGATCTGCACGGACGCATCGCACACCGCTTTCGCCGTCCGGAGGTAAGGGAGCGAGCCCGCCGCTACTTCAACGGCCTACTTTCGCACGTACAGCGCAAAAACGGCTGGCAGATGGCCGAAGAGATGGGCGAAGCCGCGCCACACGGGGCGCAGCGGATCCTCAATGGCTCGCGCTGGGATGCGGACGCCGTCCGCGATGACCTGCGCGAGTACGTCGTAGAGCATCTCGGAGATGAGCAGAGCGGGGTGCTCATACTCGACGAGACCGGCTTTTTGAAGAAGGGCGAGAGCTCTGTCGGAGTGGCCCGCCAGTACACGGGTACGGCGGGTAAGCGGGAAAACGCCCAGGTCGGGGTGTTTTTGTGTTATGCCTCGGATGAGGGTGCGGCCTTCATAGATCGGGAGCTGTACTTGCCTGCCGAATGGACCGACGACCGCCCGCGTTTGTGGGAGGCCGGGGTTCCGGAGGAGGTGGGCTTCGCGACCAAGGGCGAGCTGGCTAAAGAGATGCTCTGGAGGGCTTTTGAAGTCGAGGTTCCCGCTAGATGGGTGGTTGGTGACACGGTCTATGGGATGTCGCGAGGCCTGCGTGGGTGGCTAGAGCAGAGAGGCTGTCCTTACGTGATGGCGGTGACGGCCACCAAGGGAGTCTACCGGGAAGGTCACCAGAGGCAGGTGCGCAAGATAGCCCGGGATCTTCCGGAAGAGGATTGGTTCCGCGCTTCGGCTGGGGAAGGCTCTAAAGGCGAGCGCCTTTACGATTGGACGTGCGTAGCGTTGCCGGCAGCCGAGACAAACTGCGCAGGAGACCGGGCGGGACGCTGGTTGCTGGTGCGCCGCTGGCGAAGCCTCGATGACCCACAGGAACTCGCCTATTACCTTTGCTATGGACCGGCCCAGACCACCGTCGACGAGCTGATCAATATCGCGGGCAAAAGATGGCGCATAGAGGAGACATTTGAGGCAACCAAATCCGAGGTGGGCTTGGACGAGTATGAGATAAGGAAATGGGGCGGTTGGTACCGTCACATCACCCTGTGCCTGCTGGCTCACGCTTACCTGACCGCAGTGCGCTCGGCAGCCGAGCGCGAAGAAGAAGCTGTTAAAGGGGGGATCTCGAGTCGAGTCTCTACCCCGAACTGATCCCACCTACAGTGCCGGAGACGCGGCGAATAATTCTGGCGATGGCGGGACCCGAGGACGAGCGAGAGTTCCGGCTGGGATGGTCGCTCTTTCGCCGGGCTCATCAGGCAGTAGCCAAGCGCTGTCATAAGGCGATCCACAGAGCCAAGCACGACACCAGCAGCGGCCATAATGGACGCCGAGGAAGAGAGGCCGATCTCAGCAGCGCCATGCTCATAGAGACCACCACTCTCACCGAGGAGCAGTGGCAACGAGTTAGTCCGCTCCTACCAGCGCAGAAGCCACCTCGCGGGCGTCCGAGACGCGATCTTCACCAGGTGCTTAGCGGGATGCTGTGGGTAATGAACACCGGCTCCTCTTGGAGTGAGGTTCCGGAAGAAGAATTCGGGCCGTGGAAGACGATCTATGGTCAGTACAGAAGATGGTGCAAAGAGGGACTCTGGGCTCGGATAGCCCAGGCGCTGTGGCCTGATGAATTACACCAACAAGTGTAACTGTAGGACTAGGCGACTCCTTCATTTTCATGGCCTCGGGGCGGCCCGGCAAGGGCTATGAAACACTGTTGGTTTATTCGCTGAAGAGTCATGATCAACTCGCCGGAGCCAGTGCCGCCAACAGAGAGTGCCGCGTAGCAGCGGTAGGGATGTCGTTTAGCCAGTTGGCGATCCGTCCCATGTTAACCGCCGTCGGGGTGGCCAGTTCCTGAAGGTTGGTCTTGTTCAGGCCTCGGTAGCGAGCTTGGCGCAACCTAAAGGCTCTTACTCCTTGTGAGACCGTCCCTTCTATGCCGGCCCGCCGGGAGTAGAGAGAGACGAACTCTTCGGTCTTCTGGCGCTTTCTGGCGAACTGGATGGCCTCGTGCTCTTCTTTTGGCTGGCGTGCTCGGGCAGCGCGAGGCCCTGGGCCCGGAGAAAGAGTGCGAGCATGGCCGTAAGCGAGGATCGTTGGTAGGGACTTGGCATGAGGTTGAGCAACTCGTAGACTAGCTTGTGGGCGCGGATCGTTATATTCATGCCTCTCATAAACTGGACTTTGGCCATTTGAGGACGAAAAGGGGTAGGGTACGCTCGTCACTTCAGCTCCCAACAAAGAGGTAAGCGATGCGTACCCTACCTGCCACGATGTTACAGCTTTTAGCCTCCTTCGCGCCACTTTTCTCGGCGCGCGTCTTCGAGCATGT
>JACCZN010000268.1 GCA_013695915.1 Rubrobacter sp. | reverse complement strand
GCCAGCAGGTCCAGATCGAGGTCACCGACCCCGCCCGGGAGTTCCTCGCCGAGGAGGGCTACGACCCGAAGTTCGGGGGGCGTCCCCTGGCCCGGGCGATCCGGCGCCGCATAGAGAACCCGCTCTCAAGCTCCATTATCGGGGGTGAGTTCGACCCCGGAGACACCGTGGTCGTGGACCGCGGCGAGGAGGAGGGCCTGACCTTCACCACGAAGGTCGCCGCCTAGACGGGGGATACAGACCGCGCACTACGGAGAGGGGCTTCCCACGCCGGGGAGCCCCTCTTTCGTGGCCTCTCTGGCGTGTCGGACGGAAGGAGGGCTACCACCGCCGGGCGGAACAGCGTGCCCACGAATCATTCCGCGTCTACCTCCTGCCGGGCTACTGGTGGGCGTGCTCCGCGGGCGGCAGCGGAGGCTTTGCGGGGAGAGCCGCGTGTTATTCTTGACGGTCTCTATGGAGATCGCCCTGAAACTGGTTGTCACGGCCGTCGTAGGCATGACGGGGTTGTGGGCCGGCATACCGGCCGGCCTGGCCCTCGGGCTCTCGCCGCTCCTGAGCGGTGCGGCGACCGCCACGGGCACCATCAGCGGGGTAACCCTGATCGCGGTCTCCGGAGACCGGATAAAGCGCCGGGCGCTCCGGAGCGAGAGGAAGCTCCCGAAGCGCCACCGCCGCCTGGAGGGTGTGTGGGGCACCTACGGGGCGTCGGGGGTGGCGATGGTCTCCCCTCTGGTCACGGGGGCGCCCACGGGCATGCTGCTCTCCCTGCTCCTCGGTGCGCCTACCTGGCTGCTGCTCCGCTGGATGGTCCTGAGCATCCTGGTCTGGACGGTACTCTTGACCGCCGCCACGGCCCTCGGGCTGGAGGTCTTCCATAGCCTCCCCCTGGCGAGGAGGTTCTTCTAGCCCGCGGGAGCCCGAGTCCGGTGGCCCGAGTCCGGGCTACGCGAGGAAGGGCCGGAGCCCCCGGTAGTGCTCGACGAGTTCCTCGAAGCGCATCCGGTTCAGCCCGGAGGGAGAGGGCACGACCACGTCCGCCACACCGGGGACGGCGGGCTCCCGCTGCGCGCCCCAGGAGACCCGGGAGGTGGCGCGGAAGAGCCGGTAGACCCCGATGCCCGTGTAGGCGACCGCCTGGGGGCGGAACCGCTCCAGCGTGGCCCGTAGACTCAGGGCTCCGGCGCGGGCCTCCTCTCGCGTCAGCTCGTCGGCCCTCCGCGTCGGTCGGGAGACCAGGTTCGTAAAGCCGAGGCCGAGCTCCAGCAGCTCCCCGCCCTCCTCCGGACGGTAGAGCCGGTCGGTGAGCCCGGCGGCCCAGAGCACGCGCCAGAACCGGTTGGCGGGGTGGGCGTAGTGGTCACCCTCCCTCCCCGAGGCGAGCGAGGGGTTGTAGCCGCAGAAGAGCAGCTTCAGCCCCGGTGCGAGGAGGTCGGGTGTCGGCCCGGGGCCGGTGGGACCTTCCCCGGTCAGCGGGAGAGGCCCAGGCGCTCGGTCCCGGTGGCGCGGGGTACGTAGAGCTTGTGGACGTAGTCGCGGACCATCCGCTGGGTCGAGAATTTGGGGGCCACGGTGGCTATGGCCTCTTTCATGACCTCTACCCAGCCCTCGGGGACGCCGCTCGCGGTCCGCTCGTAGAAGAGCGGTACCAGGGAGCCTTCGAGCGTCTCGTAGAAGGAGCGGGCGTCGGCGGCATCCTGCTCCTCGAGGGAGGCGTACTCCCCGTCCTCGCCGATGGTCCAGCCGTTCCGGCCGTTGTAGGCCTCGGGCCACCAGCCGTCCAGGACGCTGAAGTTCGGGGCGCCGTTCAGGGAGGCCTTCTGGCCGGAGGTGCCGCTGGCCTCCAGGGGGCGGCGGGGGTTGTTGAGCCAGACGTCCACGCCCTGCACGAGCCGGCGGGTGACGTCCATGTCGTAGTCCTCGAGGATTACCAGGTGTCCGGCGAGGTCCGCCTCCTCCGCGGCGTGGTAGAGAGCCTTTATGAACTCCTTGCCGGGGCTGTCGGCCGGGTGGGCCTTGCCGGCGAAGACGAACTGCACGGGGCGGTCGGCGCTTTTGGCTATCTCCCGCAGGCGCTCGGGGTCCCGGAGGAGCAAAGTGGCGCGCTTGTAGGTCGCGAAGCGGCGGGCGAAGCCGAGGGTCAGGGCCTCGGGGTCTATCTCCTGGACGGGTGCCGTAGCGCCCGTCCGCTCGCGCTGCTGGCGGAGCCGCTCGTTCACGAAGCCCCGCATCTCCTCCTTTGTCGTCCGGTGGGTCTCCCAGAGCTCTTCGGGGGGGATCTCGGCGACGAACGACCAGGCCGTCGGGTCGTCGACCGTGTTGCGCCACGCCCGGCCGCCGGAGTAGCGGTCGTAGAGCTCGGCCATCGGGGCGGAGAGCCAGCTCCAGGTGTGGACGCCGTTGGTGACGTGGGTTATGGGGCGTCCCTCCCCGTGGTCGTCTCCCAGGAAGAGGTCGTACCACATCTTGTGGGAGACGTCGCGGTGGATCTGCGAGACGGCGTTGCGGCTCCTGGAGAGGTTTATGGCGAGGACGGTCATGTTGAAGACCGGGCCCCAGGCCTCCTGCTTGTGGCCGAGGGCCCACAGCCCGTCCCGGTCCGTGCCGAGCCACTCGGCCCAGCCGGAGGAGAACTCCCGGAAGAGCTCGGGGGCGAAGGCGTCGTGCCCGGCGGGCACCGGGGTGTGGGTGGTGAAGACGGTGCTCTCGGCGACCCGCCGCCGCGCGTCCCGGAAGTCCTCACCGGCGGCGACCATCTCCCGGATGCGCTCCAGCCCCAGAAAGGCCGCGTGGCCCTCGTTCATGTGGTAGACGGCGGGCCGCAGCCCGCAAGCCCTCAAGGCCCGGACGCCCCCGACGCCCAGGATGATCTCCTGGGCGATACGGGTCCTCGTGTCCCCGCCGTAGAGCCGGGCGGTGAGGTGGCGGTCCTCCTCGGAGTTCTCCGGTATGTCCGCATCGAGCAGGAGCACCGCCGAACGCCCGACCTCGACCTCCCAGACCTTGAGGTATAGCTCCCGCCCGGGCATCTCGACGCTCACGAGGACCTTCCCGCCGTCCGGGTCGCGGGCGGGCCTGACGGGCCGCGCCTCCGGGTCGAAGGGCTCGTAGATCTCACGCTGGTTCCCCTCGGCGTCTATCCTCTGGCGGAAGAACCCTTGAGCGTAGAGGATGCCGACGCCCACGAGCGGGACCCCGAGGTCCGAGGCGCTCTTTACGTGGTCTCCGGCGAGGACCCCGAGGCCGCCGGAGTAGATGGGCAGCGACTCGTGCAGCCCGAACTCGGCGGAGAAGTACGCGACCCGCGTACTCCCGGCGAGCCCAGGGTAAGCGTAGCCCATCCACGTGTCCCGCCCGGCGAGGTACTCGTCGAACTCCCTCATCACCAGGTGATAGGCGTCCACGAAGTCCGCATCCCCGGCGGCCGCCTCCAGGTTCTCTGTCTCCTGCAGCAGGCGGACCGGGTTGTGCTCCGTTCTCTCCCAGAGCTCGGGGTCCAGGCGGGTGAAGAGCCGCCGGGCCTCCGGGGTCCAGGTCCAGAAGAGGTTGTACGCGAGCTCCGGTAGCCGCTCCAGCCGGGGAGGGGTGCTAATCTGCATGTGGTCGAACCGTTTCTGTAGGGGACACAGGGGTGAATTGTAGGCGGATTTCCTCCGCGTGCCAACGCGCTCCGCGCGGGTGTCCGGCCTCAGCCCTCCAGCTCGCCGAGGAGCCGCTTTATCTTCGGGGCCAGGGAGTCGAGCTCCTCCGGGGAGCACTGGATGTTGATGTTGACGGTGACGTTCGCCGACAGGCCGGGGACCGCGGAGACGGAGATGCCGGAGGGCTCCGGGCCCGTTGCGGATGCCGGGTCTCTCTCCTCCACAGGGTCCTCGTAGGTCGCGTGCAACACGCCCTCCTCCTCCTTCAGGAGCCCGGCGGCCTTGAGGATACCGATGATGGCGCTCGCGCCGGTCATGACGGGCTTGTTGCGGGGCTGTCCGGCGGAGTGGGCGATATATGCCTGGAGGGTCGAGGGGAGCATGCCCTCGCGGAGCTTCACGGCGGAGAGCACGTTCTGCAGGAACTCGTTGGTGGAGACCACCCGGCGCCACTGGCGGGCGATCTCCCCTCCCTCGTGGCGACTCAGGGCCCGGGCGAGCTCCCGGCCCTGCGGGGTGACGAGCTTCTGCCGGTCCCCGCTAAGGACGCCGATGGCGGCGAGAAAGGCGTTGTTGCGGCTGACGCTAGACTGGTGGACGGCGTCGAGCTTGCCGACATCGCCGGGGTTGGAGGCCTCGTCCCGGGTGCCGTAGGCCACGATGATGTTGGCGAGCTCCTCGTACGGGGAGCCTGGTAGCCGGTATCTCTCTTCGGACAACGCTGTTACCCCTCCTCCGTCTGGACCCGTATGACCCGGACCTGCCGCTTCTCCGGGATATTATGCTAGATCCCGCCGCTACCCGCTCTGCGAACGACGCACCTTGCGGGCAATGCCCCCTGCGGGCCGACCGCTCTACCGCCCGAGGTGCTTGAGCTCGGCGTAGGCAGCGTTGATCTCCTTCATCCGGGTCTCCGCCTCCCTCCGGGAGCCACCCTCCAGGTCCGCTACCCGGTCGGGATGGTACCTCTTGGCTAGGCTCCGGTAGGCGGCCGTGACCTCCCGCCGCGAAGCCCCGGCCTCGATACCGAGCACCTCGTAAGCCGAAGCCGCCACCTGCCCGGCAGCCCGGGAGCTCTCCCGGCGTGACTGCTCCTCCCCGGAGGAGCCGTCCCGGGCGGCGCTCTGGGACCCCGTGCTCCGGGAACCCGCATTGCGCGGACCCGCATCGCGAGGACCTGCAGCTCTCCCGGAGGTGCCCGAGGAGGCCTTCGACTGGCTGCCCGCTCCGGAGAGTGCCCGCGCGAACCGGGCTGCGGCTACCCGGTCGGAGGCCTGCAGGCGTATGGCGGGCTGCCCGGCGCCGGTGAGGTCCAGGAGAGCGTAGCGCACGGTCTTGAGGCGCGGGTTCCGGGAGAAGCGCAGGTCGCGGCCGCCGTCCTCCCGGACGTACCGCCACGTCTCCTCGACGACCTCCGCGTCCGCGGGGGCGTCCTCCTCGGTGGCGCTGTGGGCGGAGAGGGCCACGCCGAGGGAGGCGTACGGGACGGCCCGGTACTCCTCCCCCTCGCGGACGAGCACGCACTCCGGGAAGAAGAGGAGCTTCGAGTCCCCAACGTCCAGGCCCCAGATGCTGATGTTCGCCGAGATGCCGGGGGTCTCCAGCAGGCCGACCTCAGCCCGCGAGCGGCCTCCCGGGCCGCCCACGCGCCACAGGCCCCCGGCCCCGGAGAGCGCCTCGCAGGCCCGTCCCACGGCAGCGAACCGGTCGCCCGCCGCGCCCGGAGAGTAGAAGAGTGAGGTGGTGCGGCGATCGCGGTCCAGGCGCCACACCGCCCAGGTTGCCGCCGCCCCGGTCAGCAGGACCGCAAAGGCCAGAAGCCCGGATAGGAGGAGGGCCGCCGCGGCCCCGACCGCGGCAGCCGCCGCTACGAACGGCGCGAAGCGCACCCTCCGCGAGTGCGCGTTTATCTCCGCGAGCAACTCCTTGCTGAGCACGAACCTCCTCTCCTGCACCGTCTCCGGCGTCTGCCGGGACAGGGTAATACAGAGCGAGCCCCTCCGGGCGTAGCCCAAGTTTAATGCCCGGTCCCTACGTAATGCCCGCTCGGGGCTGTATCCGGCACCCGCGCCCGGTGTTTGGTGGGAGAACGGTGCGGTTCCGGGCCGCGGAAGAGACCTTAGCTCTCCCGCTGTTGCCCGGAGGCCGGGGAGAAGGCCATACTGCTCCCGGTCTCTATGAGTGAGGGAGGGCAGTGGTGATGGAGGTTGGACCGGAGCGGCGGCGAGCCGTGGAGTGGGAGGACCCGCTGGTCGGGGCGGAGGCGGCCAGGGAGATGAGCGGTCTCGAATACCTGAGGGCCATGCAGAGGGGCGAGCTACCGACGGCTCCCATCGGGAAGCTCATGGGCTTCGGCCTGCACGAGGTCGATGAGGGGCGGGTAGTCTTTGCGGTAGAGCCCGCCGAGTACCACTACAACCCGATCGGGGCCGTCCACGGCGGGCTCGCCTGCGCGGTCTTCGACTCGGCGATGGGCTGCGCGGTACACACCAGGCTTCCGGCCGGGACGGGATACACCACGCTGGAGCTGAAGGTGAACTTCCTCCGCCCGATCACCGCGGAGACCGGGCTGGTGCTCTGTGAGGGCCGGGCGCTCCACGTTGGGGGACGCATCGCCACCGCCGACGCCCGCCTGACCGACGGCGAGGGACGCCTCTGTGGGCACGCCACCACTACCTGCATGGTCTTCCGCCCGCCCCGGCAGGAGGACGAGACCCCGGGCGAGCCGGGACCGGGTGCGGCCTAGCTCCCGCTCCCGGAACCGTTGGGGCAGCCCCCGGCACGCTGGCCCGCGAGGAACTTCCCGACCTCCTCGTTGAAGGTGGCGGCGCGCTCGTCGTGGGGCAGGAGGGCCGCGTTCCGGAAGATCCTGGGCTCCGAGCGGGGGTTGCGGTTGGTGAACTCCTCGGCCTCCCGTACCGGCACGGTGCGGGCCTTCAGCCCCCAGGCGATCATGCTCCGGTGCGGCACCCGGGGATAGTACTCCGCCGCCCCGAGGTTGAGCTTGCCCGCCACGAAGGCCGCGGGCAGGTACTCAGATCCCGGACCGTGGGCCGCCCGGTAGAGGGCCTCGACCAGCTCGTCCGTGACGAGGCCGCCGTCGTGGTAGGCCATGCGCTCCAGGTAGTACCGGATGCTCCTGCGGGAGGCGAGCGCGTGGTAGAGCGCCTGCCCGAGCACGGGCAGCCGCAGGAGGCCGTATACGGCGTCCCCCAGACGCCCGGAGGGCCGCGAGAGGCTGACCATGCCGGGCGGGCAGATCAAGACGACCTTCCCGAAGAGCCGCGGGCTCCGGACGGCGGCGGGCATGGCGAGCGTGGCGGAGAGCGAGCTGGCGACGAGGTGGGTCTGGACCCCGATCTCCTCTCCGGCGAACTCCTCTATCTGGGCGGTCACGTCCTCCGGCCTGTAGCGCCGCCGGGGCTTCTCCGAACGCCCGCACCCGAGGAGGTCCAGAGCGTAGACCCGGTAGCTCTCCGAGAGCGCGGCGAAGTTCTTCCGAAACTCGAACGAGGACGCCCCCGCGTAGATGCCGTGTACCAGCAGGAGCGGCTCGCTCTCCGGGTCCCCGGCCACGGAGTACGAGATCTTCCCGCCCCGCCACCGGTAGCTCCGTCGCTCTCCTCCAAGTTCGCCGGAGAGGTCCGGCGGGCCGCCACCGAGCTCCAGCCGCCGGTTCAGGGC
>JACCZN010000258.1 GCA_013695915.1 Rubrobacter sp. | reverse complement strand
CTGGAACAGGTGAGAGTAGCGGTGTCGGTTTTCAAGCTCCTTCAACTGTTGCGGAGCTTCTTTGATTACCTGTGAGTAGAGTATCTTTGGCATGCCCCATTATGCCATCAACAAAGCGGAACGGTATCATATCCCCCCTCGAGCTCCGCCCGGATGGGCTCGTACTCCTCGCGGAACCACCCGGACTCGCCGAGCTCCCGGTCGCTCACGAAGCGGTACTCGGGATCGACGCTCCAGGCGATTATGTAGTCCGGCTCCCGGAAGAGCACGTAGTCACCGTCGCCGGCCTGGTGTCCGGGGATGAACCGCGGTTCGGCGTCTCCGTGGCGGGCGATGTGGGCGTCGTTCAGGCCGAGCATGTCCACTATGCGTACCTCCGAGTAGTAGCCCAGAGCCCCGACCGCGTTCGCCGCCACAAGAGCGTCGGGGTCGCGGTCTTCGAACAGCTGCGCTACGGCGCGGCGGTAGTCCGTCTGCTCCTCGCTCTCGACCCTCTCCCTCTCTTCCGCCTCGATGCGGTCCGGCACCTGCGTCAGGAAGAGGCCGCAGAGCGCCACGACCGGCACGGCAACCACCACCGCCCGGACGAGCCGTAATCGGCCGCGGGAGTTGCCCAGCACCGCGCCCAGGGCCCGGGCCCCGGCAGGCACGGCGAGCGCGCAGAGGACGGGCAGCACGGGAACGAAAAGCCTGAACGAGGGCATGTAGTCCCCCCCGACGTAGACGACGTACGCGCTCCAGGCCGGGACGAGGGCGAGTACCGGGAGAGCGCATACGAGGAACCCCCTATCCGAGAGAGCCCCCACCAGCACCAGCGCCCAGGCCACCGGGAACCAGTTGCCCTGCGCGGCCTCCACGACGTACGGTAGGCCCCATCGCTCCACGACCTCGAAGCCGCCGGCCTTGGCGAAGGCCGTGTTCGGCACGGGAGACCCGTAGTATACGAGGCGCCACAGGGTACCGGCCCCGAGTACAGCGAACCCCGGCACGGCGCCGGTGAGGAGCCGGTGAGGAGCCGGCGTACCCGGTCTCCTCCCGGGAGAGCCGGGTACAGCGCGCAGGCGGCGGAGCCCAGGACGAGGACCAGCGCTCCTTCCGGACGTGTCAGGGCAGCAGCTCCCAGCAGCACGCTCCCCGTGGCGGCCAGCCACGGGGCCCCGTCGCGGCTCAGGGCGTAGAGGCCGCCCGTGATCAGGAGTGCGAAGAGAGCGACCTCGAGGCCGGAGGCGGAGTAGAAGGCGAACCCCGGCACGAGCGCCAAGAGCAGAGGGGCCAGCAGCCCGACGAGAGCCGCGCCCCCCCCGCGGGAGCCCGCCCCGGCGGAGCTCTGCGTAGGACCAGCGGTGGACGAGCACCAGGGTCAGCGTCCCGCAGATCACGCCCAGCGCGAGAGCGACCTCCGGTAGCTCCCGGCCGCCGAGCCAGGCCCCAGCAGAGACGGCCAGCGTCCACAGCAGGTTGGTAATGCCCTCTACCCGCTCCCCGCCGGGGTTGAAGACCAGCCCGTACCCTTCGAGGAGGTTCCGAGCGTAGCGGAGAGATATGTAGGCGTCCTCATCGATCACGCCGACACGCCGCGTGAGCGAGTGGAAGAGGAGTAGCACGGCGCCGAGACCCGCGGCGGCCGTTACCGTCCCGAGGACCGAGAACCACCCCACACCCCCGCGCGGCGAGCCCTTACCGCGGCGACCGCTCACAGTAGCCCGACAGTCTTCTCCCGGAGGGAGCTGCAGGCGGCACGTCGTGCGGGCACCGGGCAGGAGCACAGCGTGGAGGACGCCCGGATCCGGTATAGTACGGTCTCCGTCAAGACCGTCCGTCTCTTCTTGTAGCGTGCAGCATCGCAGGCACCCTCGTGATGCATTGCTTTCAGGACGCAACGGATCGTACCCTGTTGTTCCTGCTTGTAGCCCACGACCGGAAGGAGCGCTCGGAAGACCATCATGGAGGCACTTATCTGCAAGGAAGACCGCGGGGGAACGGCACGCCGGTGCCCCGGGTGGATCCGGTGAGCGTGCTGCGCGTCGCCGCGGCCCAGATCCCGAACCGGGTCGGCGACCTCGAGGGTAACGCGGAACGCATCTCCGAGGCGATGGCCTGGGCCGAGCAGGAGGCAGGTGCCGACGTGCTCGTGCTGCCGGAGCTCGCGCTCACGGGCTACCCGCTGGGCGACCTAGTACTTCATCGGGAGTTTCTCGAGGACGCCGAGGAGGCGCTCGGGCGACTGGCCCGGGGCTCGGGGAAGATGACCACGGTCCTCAGCACCATAGACCGCGTGTGGCCGCAGCGGTCGTGGGACACCCGGGAGCGGGACGTCTCCATCGGGGGCATGCTGCTGTGCAACGGGGAGGTGAGAGGCAAATACCACAAGGTGCTCCTGCCAGTCTACGACCTCTTCGACGAGGCCCGGAACTTCGCGCCGGGCTCCCGCCCGAACCTCGTCTGGCGGATCGGGGACGTGGTAGCGGGGATCTGTATCTGTGAGGACCTCTGGTCGCCCGACGGGCCACCCGAGGCCCAGTCGGCTGCGGGCGCGCAGATACTGCTCGTGCCGAACGCCTCCCCGTTCCACCGCGGCAAGGCCCGTGGCCGGCTGGAGAGCGTACGGCGGGTGGCGCTCCGCAACGGCGTGCCGGTGGTCTACGTGAACTTCGTCGGCGGCCAGGACGACGTGGTCTTCGACGGCGGCTCCATAGTGGTGGACGGCGAGGGTAACCTGCTCGCCCGCGGCGCCGAGTTCGCCGAGGAGCGGTTCGCCGTGGACGTACCGGTGGCGGAGCCCCGCCGGGTGGGAAGCTCGCTCCGGAACGTCCATACTCGCCCGACGTCCCGGGAGGAGCCGTGGAAAGAGCAGAGCCCCCGTCCACCCATCGACGGCCTCGAGGCCGTCTGGAACGCGCTGGTAATGGGTGTGCGGGACTACACCGAGCGGAACGGCTTTAGCGGCGTAGCGATCGGCCTCTCCGGCGGTATCGACAGCTCCGTCACGGCCATGGTCGCCGCCGACGCGCTCGGCCCCGGCCGGGTGCTGGCCGTGGCGATGCCCGCGCCCGACACCCCGGAGCAGGACAGCGACGACGCCCTGGAGCTGGCGAACAACCTCGGCATCTCCTTCGAGACCCTGCCCGTGGACGTACCGACCACCGATGCCGAGGTCCCCGACGAGGTCGAGCCCCTCACCGAGGAGGACGCCGGTGTGCGGCGGGAGCGCCGCTACGCCCGCGCCCGCGCGGTCCGCATGAGCGACATCTTCGAGGAGCGCGGCTACCTGGTTCTCGCCACCAGCAACAAGACCCACATATCGGTGGGGACGGCGAACCTGCTCGGGGACCTCGTCGGCGGGTTCGCACCCCTCAAGGACTGCCCGAAGACCCTGCTCTACGAGCTCGCCGGCTACCGGAACGCCAGGAGCCCCGTGTGCCCGCCGCGCATCCTCGATGTCCATGCCAGCTCGCAGGCCGCCCTGCCCGAGGGCCTGCCCCCCTACGACGTGCTGGACGACATAATCGAGCGCTATGTCGAACACTCCGCGAGCCTCAAGGACCTCGTAAAAGCCGGCTTCGACCCGGGCACGGCCACCGAAGTGCTCCGCCGCATAGACGAAGCCGAGGTGACCCGCCGCTACACTCCGCCGGGCATCAAGGTCACCTCCCGGGCCTTCGACCAGGACCGGCGCATGCCCATGCCGAATAGCTGGCGCGCCCACCGCCGGGACTGAGCACCTGGTCCACAGCCCCACGAAGCACAAAACGTTCGGTGTCAGGGCTTACGCAGAGAGACATGCTACTTTTAGAGCATGGACTTCACGAAGCTAGACTACTGCCAATATCTGCTGAGCAGCCAAGTTAACTACACTCTGACCAACCTCGCCGAGCACCTCGACCAGTTCAGCCACGACACTATCAACTGGAAGTACGTCGGTTGAGTGGACAGATTTTCACTACGCGGCGACGCCTTCTCTCATTGTACCCTCCTCGTACTCTGCCGGGCTCCTATAGCCCAACGCCGAGTGCAATCGCCTCCGGTTGTAGAA
>JACCZN010000246.1 GCA_013695915.1 Rubrobacter sp. | reverse complement strand
GAGCCACGCCGCCGCCCGGCACGATACCCTCTTCGAGGGCGGCGCGGGTCGCGGAGAGGGCGTCCTCCACGCGGTGCTTCTTCTCCTTGAGCTCCGTCTCGGTAGCGGCACCGACCTTGATGACGGCTACGCCGCCGGAGAGCCTTGCGAGCCGCTCCTGGAGCTTCTCCCGGTCGAAGTCCGAGGTCGTGTTCTCGAGCTCGCTCTTTATCTGGGCGACCCGCTGCCTTATCTCCTCCGTATCCCCGGCGCCATCGACGATGGTGGTATTTTCCTTGGTGATGACGACCTTCCGGGCGCGGCCGAGCTGGTCCATCTGGGTGTTCTCCAGCTTGAGGCCGAGGTCCTCGGTGATGACCTCGCCGCCCGTGAGGACCGCGATGTCCTCCAGCATCCTCTTGCGCCGGTCGCCGAAGCCCGGAGCCCGTACCACGGCGGTGTTGAAGGTACCGCGGAGCTTGTTGACGATCAGGGTCGAGAGCGCCTCCCCTTCCACGTCTTCGGCGATGAGCAGGAGCGGCTTGTTCTGTTGCATGACCTGGTTCAGGAGGCCGATTATGTCCTGGACGTTCCCTATCTTCTTGTTTGTGAGAAGGATATAAGGGTCGTCGAGGACGGCCTCCATCCGGTCCTGATCCGTTAGGAAGTACGGGGAGACGTAGCCCTTGTCGAACTGCATGCCCTCGGTGAACTCCAGGTCCATGCCGAAGGTGTTGGAGTCCTCGACGTTTACAACGCCGTCCTTGCCGACCCGGTCTATCGCCTCGGCGATAACGTTGCCGATCTCCTCCGAACGGGCCGAGATGGCGCCCACGCGGGCGACCTCTTCCTTGCCGGAGATCTCCGTAGCCTGGCTCTTTATGGCCTCGACCGCCACCTCGACCGCCTTCTCGATGCCGGTCCGCAAGATCACCGGGTTGGCTCCCGCCGCTACATTCTTGAGCCCGCCACGCACGATGAGCTGGGCAAGGACGAGCGCCGTGGTCGTGCCGTCGCCCGCTACGTCGTTGGTCTTGGTTGCGACCTCCACCACGAGCTGCGCGCCCTGGTTCTCGAAGATGTTCCCGAGCTCGATCTGCCGGGCTATGGTCACGCCGTCGTTGGTGACCGTCGGTATGCCGAACGTCTGGCCCAGCACCACGTACTGGCCCTTCGGCCCGAGCGTTACTCTTACCGCGTTGGCTATCTTGTTTACACCCCGCTCCAGCGACCCCCGTGCGGTGGTGTCGAACCTTATCTCTTTGTACGTCACTAGGTAACCTCCTCCGCCGACCGCGGATCGCGCGGGACTGCCGTCTCCCGGCGCCCCGCCGGTTCTCTCCTGGCTACTTTTCGACTATGCCGAGCAGGTCGTCGAAGTCCAGGAGCAAATGCTCCTCTTCACCCAGCTTGATGCTGGTCCCCGAGAACCTGGCGAAGAGGACCGTGTCACCTTCGTTGACCCCTACCCCGTTCGAGTCGCCGACCGCTATGACCTCCGCAGTCTGCTGCTGGCCCCTGGCCGTCTCGGGCAGTACGATGCCAGATTCCGTCTTCTCTTCCCTTTCGACGGGCTTTACCAGAGCCCGCTCTCCTATTGGCTTGAGCTTCACTCTACCGACCTCCTTATCTACTCTCTCGTCAAAGGCCACCGGGGCCGGCGGCGGAGAAGTTCCGTGAACGGCCCCGGCAGATACTTGCTACCGGCGATCTCCTCCAGGTTCAGGCCACGGCACCCTCCGGTATCAGGATCCCCCGCCCGCCCGGTATGCGGCCGTTGTTCAGGTCGGCGACGGCGTCGTTGATCGCGCCTAGCGGGTAGGAGTGGGTCTGCAGGGTGACCTTGCCCTGGGCCTGAAGCGTCATGAGCTCGGCGAGGTCGTTGTAGGTGCCGACCAGGTTCCCGACGAAGCTGCGCTCGGTCGAGATCATCTCTATCGTAGGCACGTTGATATTCTCACCATAGCCGATTACGTAGTGGCTGCCGGCCCTGCGGGTCATGGCGAAACCGTCGGCTGTCGCCCCGCCCTCGCCGACGAAGTCTATGACCGCCTCGGCCCCCGCACCGTCGGTCATCTCCAGGACCGTGTCCACGTGCCGCCCGTCAGCCTTGACGGTCTGGTCGGCGCCGAGCTTTCTGGCGGAGTCGAGAGCCTCCTCGGAGCGGTCCACGACGATGATCTCCGCCGGGGTCAGCGCCTTCAGAGACTGGATGCCGATGTGCCCGAGCCCCCCCGCGCCGATGACTACCGCCCGGGCGCCGGGATAGAGCGTCGGCGAGGCCTTCTTTACCGCGTGGTAGGCAGTGAGCCCCGCGTCGGCGTGGGCGGCGACGTCCTCGGGCTCCACCCCTGCCGGCAGCTTGATGACCGACCGGGCGCTGGTCTTCAGGAGCTCCGCGAAGCCGCCGTTGGAGTCGATGCCGGGGAACACCGCGTTGACGCAGTGCATGTCGTCTCCGGCCCGGCACGCCCGGCAGAGGCCGCAGGTTATGAGGGGGTGTACGATCACCGCGTCGCCCACCTCGACGTTGGAGACTGCAGACCCCACCTCGTGGACCCACCCGGCGTTCTCGTGACCGGGGGTGTAGGGTAGCTGTATCCCGACCAGGGGAGCCCACTGGCCCTCGATGATGTGCAGGTCCGTCCGGCAGAGGCCCGCCCCGCCGATCCGGACTACCACGTCGAACGGACCGGTCACCTCCGGCTCCGCTACCTCCTCGAGCTCCAGGCTCTTGGACCCTATATGCTCGTCGTACTTGTAGAGCCGTGCCGCTTTCACAGATCCTCCTCCCCATCCGGTATCCCGTAGCGGGCCGCCAGGACCGCCCGGCACATCCCGGCGTTGCCCTCGATGCTGATCCGGGTCATCCTCGCGAACCTCAGGTGCTCCACGACCGCGGCCTCCGGCACGGCGTTGCCGTCAGGGTCCACGACGAGCGGCGCCTCTGCCGAGGCGTCGAGCCCGAGCTCCGCCCTGCGGTCCAGATACCGGCTCGCCGCCTCGGAGCCGGGGAGATCCCCGACCGTCATCGCCGCGAGATCCTCCGCGGAGAGACCGTCCGAGATGAGCTTCCGGCACAGCTTCTCCTGCCGGGAGACAAAGGACTTGCGGCGGAAGATGCCGCGCAACTCGTCCAGGCTGTCCCCCTCGGTCTCCTCGAAGGAGTTAAAGGTGCCGTCGAAGCCCAGGTCACCGTTCACCCCGGCGTTGATCTCGCCCGAAGCGTAGTGGTCGTCGAGGACCACCCGCGCCTCCCGTACCCCGGGCACCGAGAGCACCGCCTCCCTGGCATCCGCCGCCATCAGATAGGCGAAGTTCGGGGCGCAGAAGGAGGTCGGCAGCCGCAGCCGCACGGAGACCTCGTCGTCTTCCACACGCATCTCCGAGACGAACTGCAGCTCCGTTATAGGCTCATCCAGCTCGGGGTCCCGGACGCCCGAGAGGGCGTCCAGGACCTGGCTTTCGGTCGGCATTAAAGCGGTCTCTCCGGGTACTCGGGTTCGCTGCCGGCAGCCACCGCGGCGGGCTCGCGGACCTCGGCGGGCACCTCTATGTCGTAGAGGGCGGCGGCATTCAGGCCCAGGACCTTGCGCTTTATGTCCGGGGTGAGGGTGCCGTACTCGCCCTGCATGTCCTCCGGGATTTGGAAGTCCACGAACTGCTCTACGAGCCACTTCGGGTGCCAGATGCCGTAGTCGCTGGCGAAGAGGATCCGGTCCTCATCCAGCCAGAACAGAAGCTCGCCCATTATCTGCGCGAAGTAGCGCGGGCGGCTGTGGATGAACGGCATCGCCACGGCCATGCCGGCGTAGACGTTCGGCTCCTGGACCGCGATCCAGCAGAAGTCATCCAGCCTCGGAAGCCCCACGTGTTCTACGATAAAGTTCAGGTCCGTGAACTCGGAGGCCGCCTCGTCCACGTCCGCCACGTCGAACGCATCCTTGTTCAAAGGCCGGATTGTCGGGCCCTTGTGGACGTGGATGTTCTTTACCCCGAGATCCCGACACTTCTCCAGGTACCGCTTGGCCCAGTCGTCCTTCAAGGACCAGCCCTTGGAATCCCCCTTCCACTCCGCAGTGTAGAGCTTGACGCCCTTGAGGTCGTAACGCTCCACAAGCCGCTCCAGAGCATCGAGCCCCGCCTCGCCATCCCGTGGGTCGAACGAGCCGTTGACGATGAACTTGTCCGGGTACTTCTCCGCCAGCACGGCGTCCTGCTCGGTGGTGTTGAAGCCGCCCGGGAAGAAATCGGTGAGGTAGGTCGGCTGGAAGATCGCCTTATCCACGTAGCCGATCTCGAAGAGGTCGTGCATGAGCTTGTCTTCGCCGTAGTTGGCGAACTTCTCCTC
>JACCZN010000242.1 GCA_013695915.1 Rubrobacter sp. | reverse complement strand
GGTCCATATCCCACACGAGCAGGCCTATCGCCACCACGACCACGTACCCCACCGGCATGGCCCAGATAGCCGGCCACCGGAACCCGACCAGCAGCACCCCTATCGTGAGTATCGGCGCCAGCGCCAGCAGGCTCAAAACCGCCAGATTGTCCACAGAAACCTCCCCTTCCCCTTGTTTGCAGGCCCCCCGGGTAGCTGCCCCGAGACTCTCCGAAGCCGCCGCGAGCTTCTCTGCCCGCAGGTCCCGGGAGCCTCGGGCAGCCACCTTCCACCCGATAACCGTGGCCCGGATGCTACCCTGTTTCATACGCCCGGCGCAACAGGCAGAGCTTATCGCTACCCGACCAGCGCCACCCGGAGGTCGTTCACGTTGGTCCCGGTCGGTCCGGTTACGAGGAGCGCCCCGGCCGCCCGGAGCGCCCGGTAGGATTCGTTCCCCGCGAGCGCGGCCCGGGGGTCTACGCCGCCTTCCCTGGCGGCACCGGCCGTCGTCCCGTCCACCACGCCGCCCGCGGCGTCCGTGGGGCCGTCGTTGCCGTCGGTGTCGGCGGCGAAGGCCGACCAGCCCTCCACGCCCTCTAGCTCCAGGGCCAAAGCCAGGGCGAACTCCTGGTTCGGGCCGCCCTGCCCGTCTCCCCGCACCAGTACCGTGGCCTCCCCGCCGGAGACCAGGGCGCATGGGGAAGGGACCGGGTTCCCGGTCTCGAGCACCTCCCGGACCATCGCCGCGTAGACCGAGGCTATGCCCCGCGCCTCGCCGGTGACGGAGGTCGAGATCAGAAGCGGCCGGTAGCCGAGCTCTCCGGCCCGCTCCGCCGCCCGTTCCGCCGACTGCCGCCCGCCGCCGCAGACCAAGTTCGTGACCCGCTCGAAGAGGGCGTCGCCGGGCTTCGGTGTCTCCTCCGCGGCGGCGAGGTGCTCCCCGATGCTCTGCGGGGGCTCTATGCCGTAGCGTTCGAGCACCTCGCGCGCCTCCTCCACGGTAGTGGGGTCCGGGGCGGTGAGGCCGCTGCCGATGGACGAGGGCTCGTCGCCGACCACGTCGGAGAGGAGCAGGGCGAGCGTGCGGGCCGGGGCAGCCTGCCGCACGAGGCCCCCGCCCTTCAGGACGGAGACGTGCTTGCGGACGGTGTTGATCTCCCCTATATCCGCCCCGCTGCGGAGCAACGCGCCGGTGAGCTCCTTTATCTCCGCGAGCTCCACGGGCGGTGCCGGGTCGGCGAGCAAGGACGAAGCCCCGCCGCTCACGAGCGCGAGTAGCAGGTCCCCCTCTCCGAGAGACCCCACAAGCTCCGTAACCCGCCGGGCCGCCGCCACACTCCCCTCGTCGGGCTCCGGGTGGGCGGCGGAGAGAGCGTCGAGGCGGAGCGGCGGCACCTCGTAGCCTTCCTTCGTTACCACGAGGCCGCCCGCCACCCGGCCGCCGAGGAGCTCTTCGGCGGCCTTCGCCATGGGACCCGCCGCCTTTCCCACGGAGAGCACGAAGACGCGCCTGGCGGGGAAGCTCTCGCCACCGGAGGTTATGCTGTCTCCGTCCAACTCCAGAGAGCGCCGGACGGCGGCCTCCGGGTCGGCGGCTTCCAGGCCCGCGCGGAGTATCTCGTTCAAGTCCTTCTGCATCTCACCCCTAATCCCTGTCGGGTACTCCCCCGACGACCTGTCCGGCCGTCTCCGTAGCACCGTCCAGTATAGGCTCGTACTCGTTGATCTTGTCTATAGAGAGCCCCATAGCGGCGTTGGTCTCCCTTTCGGTGATGATCTCCACGAGCACAGGGACCCGCCGCTCCTCGCTTACCTGTACCGCCCAGTCCAGGGCGTCTCGTATCTCTTCGGGCCTCTCGACCCGGCGTCCGAAGGCGCCCATGGCCTCCATTATGCCGACGTGGTCTATGCCGGAGACGCCGCCCGGCCCCTCGTAGGAGAGGTCCACGGCGAAGTTCATGCCGTAGTTGATCTCGCCCTGCCGGATCAGGCCCATGTAGGAGTTGTTGAGCATGAGGAGCACGTATGGCACCCGGTACTGCACGGCGACGGCTATCTCTTCCATGAGGAACTGGAACGAGTAGTCCCCGACGACCCCCACGACGAGCTTCTCCGGCCTCCCGAGCCTGGCCCCGAGACACGCTGGGACCTCCCACCCCAAAGGCCCGGCCTGCCCGCAACAGATGTAGTGCCGGGGCTTGTAGGTCTTCTGGAACTGTCCGCCGAAGATCTGGTAGAGCCCGATGGCCGTAACGAAGATGGTGTCCTCGCCGAAGAAGCTGTTTATCTCCCGGTAGACCCGCTGGGGCTTTACCGGCACGTCGTCGAAGTCGGTCTTTCTGAGGAGCGTCCGGCGCAGCTCACCGACCCTCTCCGTCCACCCGCCGGGCTGGCGCACGGGGGTCATGTCCCGGGCTACCTCCTTCATCGCATCGAGCGCCAACCCGGCGTCCGAGACTATCCCGAGGTCCGGTCGGAAGACCCGGCCTATCTGGTGGGGCTCTATGTCCACGTGGACGAACCGGCGGTCCCCCCGGTACACGTCGAGGTCGCCGGTGTGGCGCTCGGCCCAGCGGTTGCCGATGCCGACCACGAGGTCGCTCTCCAGGAAGAGCGCGTTGGCGTAGCGCTGGCTGGTCTGCAGGCCGACGATGCCCGCATAGAGGGGATGGTCCTCGTCTATGACGCCCTTGCCCATGTAGGTCGGGCTCACCGGGACCTGCAGGTACTCGGCGAGCCCGACCAGCGCCTCCGAGGCGTCGGCGAGTATGACCCCGCCGCCGGGCATCAGCAGGGGACGCTCGGTCTCCAGCAGCATCTCCACCGCCCGACGGACAGCGTTCATGTTCGGCGCCGGCTTCTCAAAGGGCAGCGGGCCGTCGAGCGCCGGCTCGTACTCGACCTCCGGCCCCTTCTGCACGTCGAGCGGCAGGTCTATGAGCACCGGCCCCGGGCGCCCCTCCCGCGCGATGCGGAACGCCTCCCGGAAGGTCCACGGGAGCTGGGCCGTCTCCTTCACCTGAACGGCCCACTTGGTCACGGGCTTCGCGATCTCCACGATGTCCACCGACTGAAAGGCCTCCTTGTGCAGCACGTTCGTCGGGGCCTGACCGGTAATGCAGATCTGGGGTATCGAGTCCGCCATGCAAGTGTAGAGGCCCGTGATCATGTTGGTCCCCGCCGGCCCCGAGGTCCCGATGTTGATCCCGACCTTGCCCGTCACCCGCGTGTAGCCGTCGGCGGCGTGTGTCCCGCCCTCCTCGTGCCGGACGGAGAGGTGCTTTATCTGCCGGGACTTCTCGAGCGCCTGATACAGCGGCAGGATCGCCGCCCCCGGCACCCCGAAGGCGACCTCCACCCCCTCGTCCTCCATCACCTTTACCACCGCGTCCATGACGTTCATCCTCACAAAAGACCTCCTTCCACCGGACATCGCACCCGATTGTGCCGCCCGGTACTTGACCACCGCAACCCGTGTTTTCCGCATGATGAAAAGTCTCTCTGGGACGTTACGCTCCGCGTCGCGCTTGACGGTGGGGTGGGATCGTGGGAGTCTGTCTTCCGATAGGGGTCGTGCAGGGAGAGGCGGGTCGGTATGGAGTCCGAGGTCGGTGGGGCGTCCGGGGTTCGGGAGGGCGGGGTCCAGTCGGTCGAGCGGGCGCTCGACATCCTGGAGTTCCTGAGCCGGTCGGAGGACGAGCTGGGGGTCAGCGAGATCGGGGCCGCCACCGGTCTCGCTGCGGGCACGGTGCATCGGCTGCTCGGCACGCTTACCTACCGGGGCTACATCCACAAGAACGCCCGGACCCGGAGGTACGGGCTGGGCCTGAAGTCCCTCACGATGGCCATCGCCACGCGGGAGCGCGTGGGTCCCCTGGCCCGGCCGTTCCTGGAGCGGCTCATGCGGGAGAGCGGCGAGACGGCGAACCTGGCAATACTCGAGGGGAACTCGACCATGTACATCGAGCAGGCCGCCCCCTCCCGGATGCTGCGCATCTTTACCGAGCCGGGCAACCGGGTGCCGCTGCACACTACCGGCACGGGCAAGGTCCTGCTCGCCTACCAGCCGCCGCGCCTGGTGGAATTCGTGCTGGGTCAGGCGGGCCTCTCCCGCCAGACCGCGAGCACCATCACGGACCCCCGCCAGCTCCGGGCCGAGCTCGCGCGCGTCCGCAGGGAGGGCTACGCCCTGGACTACGGGGAGCAGGAGGACGGCGTCCGGTGTATTGCGGCCCCCGTCTTCGGCCCGGACGGCGAGATCTTCGCCTCCATGAGCATCTCCGGTCCCGCGAGCCGTCTCGACACCCGCCGCATCGAGGAGATGGTCCCCAGGCTCAAGAGCATCGCCGCAGGGCTGACCGAGGCCTTCGAGTTGTTCTGAGCTCTGCGACGCTTTTCACGATGCGAAAAGCGTCGTTTGCGGCCCGCGGGCGGGTCTGTTAGTAAGTTAGGGTTCGAAGTACGATCTCCGCCGGGTGGGGCGGAGGAGAGGGAGGTGCCGGGTGAGGTTCTGCGCCAACGTTTCTATCCTGTTCAAGGAGGTGCCGTTCCTGGAGCGGTTCGGGCGGGCCGCGGAGGCCGGTTTCGGGGCGGTCGAGTTCTGGTGGCACCCCGAGGAGGACCCCGGGGGGGTCGAGCGGGCGGTAAAGAACGCGGGTCTCCGGGTAGTGCTCTTCAACTTCGACGCGGGAGCGTTGCCCGCGGGGGACCGGGGGCTGGTGAGCGACCCGGCGCGGGAGGGGCGGTTCCGGGCGAACGTGCCGGTGGCGTTGGATCTGGCGCGCTCCCTGGGGTGCCCGCGGCTGAACGTGCTCGCCGGGCACGAGATACCGGGCATGGACCGGGCCGAGCAACTCTCCCTGGCGCGGGAGAACGTGCGGTTCGCCGCGGACCGGGCCCGGGAGGCCGGTGTCGGGGTGCTCGTGGAGGCGGTGAACACCATCGAGAACGGGCCTTACCTGCTGTATACAACCCCGCAGGCCGTGGAGTTTGTGCGGAGCGTGGAGCGGGAGAACGTGGGGATACAGCACGACCTCTACCACATGCAGCGCATGGAGGGAGACCTCGTCGCGACCCTCCGGACCCACATAGGGCTCATCCGGCACGTCCAGGTCGCGGACTCCCCGGGGCGCGGGGAGCCGGGGACTGGGGAGGTCCGGTACCCCTACGTCCTCGGCGTCCTGGAAGAGCTGGGCTACGAGGGGTACGTGGGCCTGGAGTACAACCCCACCACCGGGACCACCGGGGAGAGCTTCGGCTGGCTCCCCCGCGAGCTACGCGGGGGAGAGGTCTCTGTCGGGGACCTGCGGCTGTAGAGCGCTTCCGGGGACCGTTCCGGCGGCAACGAACAGGAGGAGGATACATGGCGGAGAAGATAGGTTTTATCGGGCTCGGGATCATGGGCCGGCCGATGGCCCGGAACCTCATGGGGGCCGGTTACGAGCTAGTCGTTTACAACCGGAGCCCGGAGAAGGCCCGGGAGCTGGCAGACGAAGGCGCGGCGGCGGCCGGTAGCCCGAGGGAGGTCGCCGAGTCCTGCGGCACGGTAATCACCATGCTCCCGGACTCGCCAGAGGTCGAAGAGGTACTGGCCGGGGAGGGGGGCGTCTTCGAGGGCCTGCGGGAAGGCTCGCTCGTCGTGGACATGAGCACCATCTCGCCCGTGGTCACGAGGGAGCTCGCCGAGGAGGCCCGGAAGCGGGGCGCCTCGATGCTCGACGCGCCCGTCTCCGGCGGGGAGCCGGGGGCCGTCGGGGGTACGCTCTCCATCATGGTCGGCGGCGAGGAAGGTGACTTCGAGCGGGCGCGGCCCCTGCTCGACGTGCTGGGCGGGACCGTGACGCACGTCGGGGAGGTCGGGGCCGGGCAGGTCGTGAAGGCCTGCAACCAGGTCGTGGTGGCCCTCACCATAGAGGCCGTCTCCGAGGCGCTCGTCCTCGGCTCCAAGGCGGGCGTGGACCCGGCAAAGGTTCTGGACGTACTCTCCGGCGGGCTCGCGGGCAACAAGGTCATGGAGGCGAAGAGGGAGCACTTCCTCGGCCACGACTTCGAGCCGGGCTTTAAGGTAGAATTGCACCACAAGGACCTCGGCATAGCGCTCGCGACGGGCAGGGAGTACGGGGTGCCGTTGCCGGTAACGGCGATCGTGGATCAGATGCTCGAGGAATCCAAGGCGAAAGGCCGGGGCGGCAGGGACCACTCCGCCCTGCTGGCTCTTCTGGAGGAAGGGGCCCGGCATGAGATAGGCACAGGGGAGTAGGGGTCCCCCACGGAAGGAGGAGCAGTCTATGGAGCGCGAGAAGCTCATCGAGACGATGGAGTCCATACTCGGTCCGCAGGGGGTGGTCTCCGAGAGGGAGCAGCTCCGCACCTACGAGTGCGACGGCCTGATGAACTACCGGGTCATCCCGGAGCTGGTCGTCCTGCCCGAGAACGCCGAGCAGGTGCAGCGTATCGTGGCGGTCCTCTACGATGAGGGCGTGCCGTTCGTGGCGCGCGGCTCGGGGACCGGGCTCTCCGGCGGGGCGCTACCGGTCGCTTCGGGCGTCCTTATAGTGCTGGCCCGGATGCGCAAGATTCTGGAGGTAGACATCCCGAACCAGCGGGTGGTCGTCGAGCCGGGCGTTATAAACCTCTGGGTCAGCCAGGAGGTCGCCGACGAGGGCTACTACTACGCCCCGGACCCGGCGAGCCAGGTCGTCTCCTCCATCGGGGGGAACCTCGCCGAGAACTCGGGCGGGGTCCACTGCCTGAAGTACGGCTTCACGACCAACCACGTCCTGGGGGCGGAGGTCGTGCTGGCCGACGGGTCGGTGGTACACCTGGGCGGCGGCAAGGCCCCGGACTCGCCGGGCTACGACCTGCTCGGCTCGTTCGTGGGCTCGGAGGGCACGCTCGGGATAGCGACCAGGATCACGCTGCGCCTCTGCCGCAAGCCGGAGTCGGTGAGGACGCTCCTCGCGGCCTTCGAGGACACGGAAGGGGCCGGCGGGGCCGTCTCGGGGATCATCGGGAGCGGCATCGTACCGGCGGCCATAGAGATGATGGACTCCCTGTGCATCCAGGCCGTGGAGACCGCCGTCGCGCCGGGCTTCCCGGACGCCGGGGCGGTGCTTATCGTGGAGCTCGACGGGCCTGAGGCCGAGGTCGAGCAGCAGTTCCGCCAGACCATCGAGATCTGCGAGGCCAACGACGCCTCGGAGGTCCGGGTGGCGGAAGACGACGAGGAGCGGGCGCTCTTCTGGAAGGGCCGCAAGGCGGCCTTTGCGGCGATGGGCCGCATCTCAAACGACTACTACGTCCAGGACGGGGTCGTGCCGCGCACGGAGCTTCCGGCGGTGTTGAAGAAGATCTCCGACCTCGGCGCGCAGTACGGGATGCGCGTGGCGAACGTCTTCCACGCCGGGGACGGCAACCTCCACCCGCTCGTGCTCTACGACAACGCCGTGGAGGGCGAGGCCGAGAAGGCCGAGGACCTCGCGGGCGACATAGTCTTCGTCTGCCTGGAGCACGGCGGCTCCCTGACCGGGGAGCACGGCATCGGGGAGGACAAGAAGAAGTACATGCCGAAGATGTTCACCTCCGAGGACATGGACACCATGCAACTCCTGCGGTGCGCCTTCGACCCGCACGGGCTCTCGAACCCCGGCAAGCTCTTCCCGACGCCGCGCCTGTGCGGCGAGCGCCCCGGACCGTACCAGATGCACCCGGTCCAGAAGGCCGGGCTGGCGGAGAACTTCTGATGGCCGCCACGGGAACGAACGTCCACGTCGGCCAGATCCGCAGCATAGTCGGGGACGCCAACGCCCGCGAGGCCACGGAGAACGACGCCATAGACGGTGTCGCGCCGCACTTCGTGGCTGAGCCCGAGTCCGTGGAGGACCTCTCCCGCCTGATGAGCTTCGCCAGTGGCGAGGGCCTCGCCATCGCCCCCCGGGGAGCCGGTACCAAGCTCTCCATAGGCAACCCGCCCTCGGAGCTCGACCTCGTGGTCGGCACGGCGAACCTCGGCGGCATCATCGAGTACGTGCCCGGGGACCAGGTCGTGCGCGTAGAGGCCGGCATCTCCCTGGAGGACTTGCAGGAGCGGCTGGAGAGCGAGGACCAGATGCTGGGCCTCGACCCGCCGGAGAAGCGGGCGGGAGCGACCGTCGGCGGCATCGTGGCGACCAACTCCTCCGGGCCGCGGCGTCTGCGCTACGGGACGGTGCGGGACCTGATCATCGGTATTACCGTGGTCTTGCCGGACGGCACCGTCGCAAAGGCGGGCAGCAAGGTCGTGAAGAACGTCGCCGGGTACGACCTCTCCAAGCTCTTCACCGGCTCTGTGGGCTCGGCGGGCGTTATAGCGCAGGCCAACTTCCGGCTGCACCCGCTCCCCGAGGCAGCCCGCACGCTCGCCGTGGAGCCCGGCGGCACCCGGGAGGCCGGGGAGGCGGCGCAGGCCGTGATGCACTCGCAGGCCGAGCCGAGCGCGATGGAGCTCCACTGGAGCGCGGACGGCGGGACCCTGACCGTCCTATTAGAAGGTATAGAGGCCGGGGTCTCCGCGCAGTCGGAGACGGTCACGGAGCTCCTCTCCTCCTTCGGCGAGGTCCGCACCCTCACGAGCGAGGAAGCCGACGCGCTCGGTCCCCAGGAGCCGCCGCAGGTCGGCGGTGACGAGGTGGTCCTGAAGGTCTCCGCCTATCCGGCCGCGCTCTCGGAGGTGCTGGACTTGGTGCTCGGAGCGGCGCAGCGCGGGGGGCTCTGGCCCCGCATCACGGGCCACGCCGGGAGCGGGGTGCTCTTCGCCGGGCTCTCCGGCGGCGCGGAGGAGGCGCTGGTCGGTGCGGTAGAGGAGGTCCGGGGTGCCGTGCTCCGGGGGTACCCCGGCGGCAGCGTCGTGGTACACGAGGCCCCGCTCGCCGTAAAGCAGCGGGTCGAGGCCTGGGGGCCGGCCGGTGACAAGGGGCCCCTGATCCGGCGGGTAAAAGAGAGGTTCGATCCCGGGGGCACGATGAACCCCGGCAGGTTCATAGGAGGTCTATAGTGACCGAGCGCAACGGCGGTCGTAACGGTGAGAGCGGCAACCCCAACGACGACCGCTACAACGCTTTAGACGGTACCGAGCGTCGCCGGGACGAGGGGACGTTCCGGGAGGACGCGATGAGCGGGGCCATCGGTGCGGGGAGCCCGGAGGACGTGGGGCAGGGCGTCGGCGAGGCGAGCCAGCTCGCCGAGGAGGCCACGGTCGGCGCGGGCCGCCGGGAGACCGGGCGGGGCAGCTTCCCGGCCTTCGACTCTCACCACCCGCCGGACAAGGACCTCATAGACGACTGCGTCCACTGCGGCTTCTGCCTGCCGACCTGCCCGACCTACGTGCTCTTCGGCGAGGAGATGGACTCCCCCAGAGGCCGCATCTACCTCATGAACAAGGGCCTCGACGAGGAGCCGATGAACGACCAGACGGTCCGCCACTACGACCTCTGCCTCGGTTGCATGGCCTGCGTCACATCGTGCCCCTCCGGCGTGCAGTACGACAAGCTCATCGAGGCCACCCGCGGCCAGGTCGAGCGCCGCTACGAGCGCGCGCCCGAGGACAAGGCTTTCCGGGAGATGATCTTCCAGCTCTTCCCCTACCCGAAGCGCCTGCGGCTCGCCGCAGCCCCCCTGAAGCTCTACCAGCGCTTCGGCATCGGCGAGAAGCTCCGCAAGGCCGGCGTGCTGGACAAGCTCCCCGCCCGCCTGCGGGCGATGGAGGCCCTGATGCCGAAGCTCTCCAAGGAGGAGCGGACACCCGAGCTCACCGAGCCCATCGGCCAGCGGCGCCGCAGGGTCGGTGTCCTTACCGGCTGCGTGCAGCGGACCTTCTTCAGCCAGGTCAACTCCGCCACCGTGCGGGTCCTCGCCGCCGAGGGCTGCGAGGTCGTCGCCCCCAAGGAGCAGGGCTGCTGCGGCGCGCTCTCGACCCACGCCGGGCGCGAGGAGGAGTCCCTCGCCTTCGCCCGCAAGACCATCGAGACCTTCGAGCGCCACGGCCTCGACAACGTGGTCGTGAACGCCGCCGGCTGCGGCTCGACCATGAAGGAGTACGGCCACCTCCTCCGGGACGACCCCGAGTACGCCGAAAGGGCGAAGGAGTTCTCCTCCAAGGTCCGGGACGTCTCCGAGTTCTTGCAGGAGATAGGCACCGTCGCCGAGCGCCACGAACTCTCCGTCACGGCGGCCTACCACGACGCCTGTCACCTCGCTCACGCCCAGGGCATCCGCAAGCAGCCGCGCAAGACCCTCAAGGAGATACCCGGAATGGACATCCGGGAGATAAAGGAGGCCGAGATCTGCTGCGGCTCCGCCGGTATCTACAACATGGTGGAGCCCGAGCCCGCCGCCGAGCTCGGCAAGCGCAAGGCGGAGAACATCCTCAAGACCGGCGCCGAGGTGGTCGTTACCTCGAACCCCGGCTGCATGCTCCAGGTGCAGGCCAGCCTCAAGAAGATGGGCCGCGAGATGCCGATGGCCCACCCGATAGAGGTCCTCGACGCCTCCATCCGGGGCGAACCGGTAGAGCGGCTACTGAAGTAGGAGAGCGGTACGTGAGGTCTTCCCGCTCTGTTTTAGCCGTCCCCGCCACGAAGCCCGGAATGGTCGAGAAGGGCCTCGCCTCGGAGGCTGACACCGTATTTCTCGACCTCGAGGACGCGGTCGCGCCGTCGGAGAAGGCGGGGGCTCGTGGAGACGTGGTCCGGGCGCTCCGGGATCTGGACTGGGGTGGCCGGTCCGCCGTGTTCCGCATGAACGCCCTCGACACCCCGTACTTCTACCGGGACCTCGTCGAGGTCGTCGAGGAGGCCGGGGGCTACCTGGGCTCGGTCCTGGTCCCGAAGGTCGAGCGCCCGGAGGACATATACGCGGTGGACACCCTGCTCTCGGGCATCGAGGCCGCCGTGGGTCTAGAGCCCAGCGGCATAGAGCTGGAGGCCCAGATAGAGAGCGCCGGGGGGCTTGCGAACATCGACGGGATCTCCCGGTCCAGCGGGCGGCTCGTGGCGCTGCACTTCGGCCCGGGGGACTATGCGGCGAGCCTCCGCATGCCCCAGACCAGCATCGGCACCTTCGACGAGTGGGACGATCTCTATCCCGGGCACCGCGCGGGCTATGCGATGCACCGGATAGTAGTCGCCGCGCGCGCCGCCGGGCTGCGGGCGGTGGACGGCCCCGTCGCGGACTACCGAGACGAGGAGGGGCTGCGGAAGAGCTGTCTCGTGGCGCGGTCCCTGGGTTTCGACGGCAAGTGGTGCATACACCCGGCCCAGGTCCCGGTGGTCAACGAGGTCTTCTCGCCGACGGAGAGCGAGCTCGAGTGGGCGAGAAAGGTGGTAGACGCCTACGAGGCGGCCACCGCCGCCGGGAGCGGCTCCATAAGCGTCGAGGGCCAGATGGTGGACGCCGCCTCCGTGAGGATGGCACGCAACATCCTCGCGCCGTAGGGAGCTCTCTTCGCGCAGCGCTGTGGGAGAGCATACAATTACCGGCGTAAGGTACAAGAACAGGGGAGCGAGCACCATGGCTGTTTTCGACGAGTTTGTAGAGGCTAACCGGCGGTACGCCGCCTCGTTCGACAAGGGCGACCTGCCCATACCGCCCGCCCGGCGGGTCGCGGTCGTGACCTGCATGGACGCCAGGCTCGACCCGGAGGAGTTCCTCGGGTTGGAAGTGGGGGACGCGCACGTGATCCGGAACGCCGGGGGACGGGTCTCCGACGACGCCATCCGGTCGCTCGTCATCTCCCAGCGCCTGCTCGGCACGAACGAGGTGGTGATCGTCCAGCACACCGGCTGCGGCATGCTGACGTTCAGCAACGAGGACCTGGCCGGCAAGATCCGGGCGGACCTCGGCGCCGACGCCTCCGAGACGGACTTCCTCCCGTTCACCGACCTCGAGGAGAACATCCGCAGAGACGTCGCCGCCGTAAGGGGCTCGGAGCTGGTACCGGACGACGTGACGGTCTCCGGCGCCGTCTACGACGTCGGGAGCGGAGAGCTGCGGGAGGTCGTCCGCAGCTAGAGTCCGGGCTGTTCCGGCGTTGTTTGGCGCGTGCCGGGTGTGGGAAATTATGTTAACAATATCACGTGAGCGAGAGCAGCTAACCCGGAGGTGAGCCGTGGCGGATAACCTGGTGGCGAAGATATTCAAGGACCACATGCAGAGCGGGGAGTACCGGACCGGGGAGGAGGTGGGGCTCAGGATAGACCAGACCCTCCTGCAGGACGCTACCGGCACGATGGCCTCGCTGCAGTTCGAGCGGATGGGGGTGGACCGGGTGCAGGTGCCGCTCGCGGTACAGTACGTGGACCACAACATCATCCAGCTCGACTTCAAGAACCCCGACGACCACCGCTTCCTGCAGGCGTTCGCCGCCAAGTACGGTATCCTCTACAGCCGTCCGGGGAACGGCATCTGCCACTACCTGCACGTGGAGCGGTTCGCCAAGCCCGGCGCGACGCTTATAGGGGCGGACTCCCACACCACCTCCTCCGGGGCTCTCGGGTCCATAGCCATCGGGGCCGGCGGGCTCGACGTGGCGCTCGTAATGGCCGGTCAGCCCTTCGACCTCGACGTGCCGAAGGTCGTGGGGGTAGAGCTCACCGGGAAGCTCCCGGACTGGGTGACGCCTAAAGACGTGATCCTGGAGCTCCTGCGGCGCCGGGGCGTGCGGGGCGGTTTCGGGTACATCTTCGAGTTCTACGGGCCGGGGGTCGAGACCATCGACGTCACCGGACGGACCACCATCTGCAACATGATCGCCGAGCTCGGCGCCACGACCGGCGTCTTCCCCTCCGACGAGCGCACCCGCGAGTGGCTCCAGATGCAGGAGCGGCCCGGGGACTTCGCAGAGCTCGCCGCCGACGAGGGTGCAGGGTACGACGAGCACGAGCACATAGCCCTCGACGAGCTAGAGCCCCTTGTAGCGGTGCCGCACTCCCCGGGGAACGTCGTCCCCGTGCGGGAGGTGGCGGGCACGAAGGCCGCGCAGGTCTGCCTCGGCAGCTCTGTGAACTCGGGCTTCGAGGACCTCGCGGTGGCTGCGGCGGTACTGCGGGACGAGACGGTCTACCCGGAGATGGTGATGACCGTCACACCGGGAAGCCGCCAGATACTCGACGCCATAGCCCGGAGCGGGGTCTACTCGGACCTCGTGCGGGCCGGGGCCCGGATGCTGGAGCCGGTGTGTGGGCCGTGCGTCGGGATGGGCCAGGCGCCGCCGTCCGACTCGGTGAGCGTCAGGACCTTCAACCGGAACTTCCCCGGGAGGTCGGGGACCATGACGGATCAGGTCTACCTCACGAGCCCGACCACGGCGGCGGCGACGGCGCTGCGCGGCGTGATCACGGACCCCCGCGAGCTCGGCGCGTACCCGGACCTCCCGGAGGCCCCGGCGAACCCGGCGGTGGACGACCGTCAGATCCTGGACCCCGCCCCGCCCGAGGAGGCGGGGGGCATCGAGATACCGCGCGGCCCGAACATCCTGCCGCCGCCCGAGGCGCCGGAGCTTCCGGAGACGCTCGCGGGCACGGTGACCATAGTGGTCGACGACGACATCTCGACCGGGGACCTCGCCCCCGACGGGGTGGAGGTCATGTCGTTCCGGTCCAACGTGCCGGAGATCGCCAAGTACACCTTCCGCCGCTTCGACCCCGAGTATCACCGGAAGGCCGAGGAGATGGCGCCCGGCTTTATCGTGGGCGGGCACAACTACGGGCAGGGCTCCAGCAGGGAACACGCCGCGCTCGCGCCGCTGCACCTCGGCATCCGGGCCGTTATCGCCAAGAGCTTCGCCCGCATCCACCGGCGGAACCTGATCTCGCAGGGCATCCTGCCGCTCATGTTCGACGACGAGTGGGACTACGACCGCTTCGAGGCGGGCCAGAGGTGGGAGCTCCCGGAGGTCCGGCAACACCTCGAGAACGGCGACGATGAGCTGCGCCTCCGGTCTGAGTCGGGTGATGAGGTGACCCTCAGCGCCGGGCTCTCCCGCCGGGAGCGCGACATACTCCTCGAAGGGGGTATCCTTCGCCAGCTCCGCAAAGGGAAGCCTGCAGAGGCCCCCGCGAGCAAGGTGGAGCCCGCGGCCTCCGAGGACCACAACACGGCGAACTAGCCCCGGCCCCCGCTACGGGGTGTGGCTAGCCTTTCTCCGGGGTGCGCAGGGCGGCGAGGAGCAGGGCGGCCACGCCCAGCACGATGCCGATGTCCGCGATGTTGAAGATGGGCCAGACGCGGAGGTCCACGTAGTCGACGACGCTGCCGGAGACCACACGGTCGAGCATGTTACCGGCGGCGCCGCCCAGCACCAGCCCGCAGCCCGCTGCCATCGCGGCGGAGGGCGGCTGGGTGAGCAGCATGAAGAGCACCACCCCCACGGCGACCACGCTGCCGACCAGCAGCAGCAACGGGCTGTCCTCCAGCAGACCGAAGGCCCCGCCGGAGTTCTCTATGTACGTGATGTGCAGCACCCCGGAGACCACGGGTATGCTCTCGCCGAGGCCCATCGAGCCCTCCACCATGCGCTTCACCGCCTGGTCCGCGACGAACACGGCGAGCGCCAGAGCGGCGGCGGAGACCGTTACCCCCCGGCGGCTCACGGCCCGGCCCTCCCGGTGCGGAGAGCGGGCAACGGGTAGCATGCAATGCTCGGCGCGTATGGGACGGGTATCTTCTCCAAGACATGCTAATGCTAGCACAGGCCACGCTATCCTCCCGCCCGGGTTGCGGAGATGGCGGTGCGTAGCCAGCGGTAGCCCGGGCCTCGGGCGTCTGTGTGAGGAGGGCCTGACCGAGGTCAGAGGTCCGGCGGCCGGGAGGTATAGGGATCCCGGCTCCGGAGAGCGGCCTGCCGCTGGAGGTGGCCTACTCCTCGTCCTCTGGCTGGTCCTCCACCTCCGCCGGTACCGTGAGCCGCATCCAGCTCACGGAGCTCCACGGGATAAAGACGGGCTCCTGTACCTCGGCCTCCGTGTAGCCGCAGGTCACGCCCCACGCGTTTACGTCCTCAAGGCTCACCAGCTCCGCCTCCGTGGCGTTCGTCCTGGCGACCGTGATGCCGCGCCCTATCCAGGCTTCGGGTATCCGGTTCGACCCGCGATCTTCGGTCACGTCTGCCTCCTGAGTCCTACTAATTGATTATTGGTAACCCCCGCTGCTCCGGGAGCATATCAAGCATCGTGAGACGTGTCAGAGACAGACGGGACTCGGGTGCCCGAGCGATGCGCAGCGCAGGGTGAGCATGACCTGCCCGGAACCGCCCGGGAGCTGCGGACGAGCCCGCGCGCAGAAGGGGCTCATCATAGACCACAGAGGCCTGTCGCCGAGGATAGTGCCGGTAACGGTGATTGCCCTGTTACTGAGCTTAGCCCGTGCCGGAGACCGGGAGGCAGGCGGACCGCTCAGCATCACCGCCGCCGAGCGGGAGATGCGCGAGGACCTGGAGAACTTCGAGAAGATGGTCGAGCGTGGCGAGCTGGGCGGCTCGGAGAACCAGAGCCCAAGCCGTTAGACCGGCAACACCCCCGAACGAGAGCGCCGGGAGCAGAAGCCCCGGCGCTCTTTCGCTTGTCAGGAATAACCGGCTCCGCAGAGACGGGCGGCCTGTAGCAGGCCTACGGACCCTTCCAGCACCCGTTCAGGAGAGCCTGGTCCGGCCCCAGGCAGCGAAGATGGCTATATCGGCGACCTCGTCCGAGGTCGTAGAGTGTATGCATCATTGCATGCCGAGCGACTCGTAGCCGTAGCTCACGAGCCCCGCTTCTCCGAAGAACTCCTCGACCGCCTCCGGGCTGAACCCCAGCCAGAGGTCGGCGTGTTCCTCGCGCATCCACTTGTAGGGGTGCTCGACCTCGTCTGTTATGGCGACCGTGCCGCCGGGCTTCACTACGCGGGCCATCTCCCGGAGCATCGCGGGGGGCTCCGGCGCGTGGTGGAGGACCATGTTGGCGAAGGCCGCGTCCACGGAGTCGTCCGGCAACGGTAGGTGAGACATGTCACCTTCCACGAGGTCTACGTTCGTCGCTTCCAGAGCCGCGAGGTTCTGCCGGGCGACCCCGAGCATGGCGGCGGAGTTGTCCACCGCCACGACCCGCCCGACCCTCGGGGAGAGGCCCGCGGCTACGAAGCCCGTGCCGGTACCGATGTCGGCGACCGTCATACCGCCCCCGCGGTCCGCGCCGGAGACCGTCGCCATCTTCTCTATAACGCTCTCGTCGTAGTAGGCGAGCCGCATGGTGTCCCAGTCTGTGGCTACCTCTTCGAAGAACGCTTGGACGTCCCTGGCTGTAGGAGACATGACTTCCTCCTTCCGGAGATCCCTCACCGCCATCCGGCGCCGGAGACAGGTTAGTGGTGGTCCTCGTGGTCGTGCTCATCGTGGTCCATGGTGACCTCCCCTTCGACCTCCGGTAGGTCCCGGTCTCTGAGCATCTGCTGCATGAGCTCTATCTCGATGGTCTGCGACTCGTCCACGGTCTCCGCGAAGCGTGCCACCTCCTCGTCGTCCGTCTGCTCTATGACGGCCTCGGCCATCGGCACGGCGGCCTGGTGGTGCGGGATCATGAGCCGCAGGAACTGCTCGTCGGTCTCTTCGGGGGGTGCTTCTCTGAGGACGTTGATCTCCTCGGCGGAGGCCATGCCCGGCATCGGGCCCCGGGTGGGATGGCCCATCCACTCCATGGCGGGTCCCGGACGGCCCTGTGAGAGTCCCCAGACGCTGAGCCAGCCCTGCATCTGGCCGATCTGACCCTGCTGGGTCAGCACTATGTCCGTCGCCAGGGTCTCTACCTGCTGGTCCTCCGTGCGGTCCCGCACGATCTCGGCCATCTCTACCGCCTGCGCGTGGTGGACGATCATGTCCCGCGCAAAGCCCGCCTCCGCGGAGTCGTTGGCCGGTGGCCGGTCGGAGAAGATGACGACCAGCGACGCGGCGCTCACGGAGAGGGCCACGAGGGCCAGGACGCCCGGCAGCCCGAGGTTCCTGAGGAGGCTCATGCCGCGGGCTCCCCGGTGCCACCACTGCACGACGCTCCGGGCTCCGGCGTCTGCGGTCCCTGCTGATACGCCTCCACGAAGCTCTGGAGGTTCTCGTCTCCTGCTCCCTCCAGCTCTACCTGATGTCCCCACGCCGAGGCCACTACCGGTGACGCCAACCCCTCGTAGGGGCTTACCAGCACGTAGGAGTTCTCCTCGGCCAGAGTCCTCAACTCCTCGACCTGATCCTCCTCGAGACCGGGGTCGTGCGTTACCCACACCGCGCCGTGCTCCAGGGAGTGTACCGCGGGCTCGTTGGGTACCGGCTCCTCGTAGAAACCGCAGTTCTGCCACACGTCAGTGTGAGGGCCTCCTACCGGGGGGTCTTGCTCGTAGGAGACGGGCTGATTGGTGTGATCTCTTGAGAGGTCCTCGAAGGTCTCGACGCCTTCGGGCTCGCCGGAGGCGGTGCCACCCTGTCGGGCGTCGGCGATGACCACGGCGACGAAGGACCCGATCATGGCCAGGGCTATAACGCCTACTATGATGGTGTTTCTTGAGAGGCCGCCGCCGCCTCCGCTGCTGCTACGGCTCATCTACGCTGCCTTTCATACCCGGCACCCGTGCTAGCGGCGGTACTGTCTCAAGGCCAGCCAGATGCCGAAGCCTACCTGCACCACGCCCAGCAGGCGCATGTAGTTCGGGTGTTCGGCGAAGAAGCGGGCGGCCTTGCGCGACCCTTCGGGGCCCACCTCCCACAAGAGCGAGTGTTGCCGGGGTGTCAGCAACTCTATCACGCCGTCCCCGATGGTGAAGATGGCGAAGCTCTCCTTGATCCTCTTTGCCCACATGCCGCTCTCCTCTCTAGGTCCGCTCGCCGAGCGTGAGCTGGAAGGTCTGCTCGTTGCCGCCGCGTTGTGCCGTGACCTCGACCGTATCACCGGGAGCGTAGCCGCGCAGGATGGAGAGGAGGTCCGCGGTGCTCTCTACCTCGGTGTCATCCACGGAGGTTATGATGTCGCCGGTGCGGAGCCCGGCCTGCGCCGCGGGCTCTCCAGACTCCACGTCCTCGACGAGGGCTCCGGTCTCGGCGCCGAACCGCTCGGCGGCCTCCGGGGTAAGCTCGGTCAGGCTCACGCCGAGGTACGGGTTCGAGGCTTCGCCGGTCGCGATGATCTGGTCCGCCGTAGAGACCGCGGTCGTGGCCGGGATGGCGAAGCCTATGCTCTCCGCCCCGGTCTCCGACGGCGGCAGGTACGCCACGTTGATGCCGACGACCTCGCCGTCGCGGTTGGCGAGGGCCCCGCCGGAGGAGCCGGGGGAGATGGGCGCGTCGGTCTGTACGAGGTCCACGAGCGCGGCCTCCTGGGTGCCGCCCGTGAACTGGGCCGGTACCTCGCGGTTGAGCCCGCTTATGACACCCTCTGTGACGGTGGACTCGAACCCCGACGGGCTCCCGATGGCGACGGCGAGTTGACCGACGTTGATCTGCCGGCCCTCAGCGAACGCCGCCGGCGGGAGGTCGTCCCGGTCCACCTGGATCACGGCGAGGTCGGTGAACGGGTCGCCGCCCACTACCTCGCCCTGTTCGGTCGTGCCGTCGGCGAATCCCACCTCCACCTCGTCCGCGCTCTGGACGACGTGGTTGTTCGTGATTATGAAGCCGTCCTGCCGGTAGATAACGCCGCTACCCTGGCCCTCGACTGCTTCCTGGCCGAACGCGCTGCTCTGTACGCCCTGCACGTTTACCTGGACCACGCTGGGCTGTAGCTGCGCCGCGACCTGGGCGACGGGCTCCTCCTCGGGTATCTCCTCGTCGGAGACGCTGGGTGCCTCCTGGGCCACGTTCCCGGACCGCTCGCCCGGCGTGTTGCCCTCGGGCGGGGGGTCCGCCGAGCAGCCCGCGAGCACCAGCAGCGCCGCGAGGACCGCAAGGAGTGTTGCTCTCGACCTCAAATGCTCTACCTCCTGTAACCGCCGCAGACTATTACGATAGCCTCTTCCCGAAGTTCCTGTACGAGGAACCAGATTCTAACCGCCCGCGAGCCGCGGGAGGCCACCGGGGTCTCCTCTGCCGCGGGGGATCCATTGTACCCTTACATCATGGAAGGAGCGGCGAACAGGAAGGTGGTCCCGGTAGACCTGGCGCGCGCCGGAGAGGCCCGGCACTTCATCTCCTGGCGGGCCGCCGTCGCGGGCCTCGGGGGTGGAAGGCTCGGTGAGCTCGCCATCGCCGCCGAAGCGGTCCTGACCGACGTCTTCCTCTCCGCGCGGGGCGGGGTCCTGGAGATAGAGTCCGAACACGACGGTGAGAGGGTCAGGATCACCGTCCGCCACCCCGAGCTACCGCCGGGCTCCCGCAGGATGTCGGGCCTCTCCGGGCTGCTGGAGCAGTTCCTGGACGCCCACGAGCTCTACCCGGACCGCGCCGTGCTAGAGAAGAACCTCCGGTAGGAGGCCCCCGCCGTGCAGCGGGAGCCGGTCAGGTAACGGCGTTCTCCAGCTTCTCCTTCACCTTCTCCTCCTCCTCTCTCAGGTAGAGGAAGACGTCCTGGGCGAAGCGGAGGGCGTGCTCTTCGTTCAGGTTGATCCGGCGGTGGTTCAGGACGGACTCCAGGTCCTTGACGGCCGCGTCGGCCATGCCGACCATGGTCTCCGCCTCCCTTAGGGTCTCCTCGCGCACCGGACCGGGCAGCTCGTCCGCCCGCTCTAGCTTCTCCCGGTGCTCGCCGAGGTACTGGATAAAGTCCCTGATGCCCAAAGAGCGCTCCCTCTGTCTCTTCCGTCGAACCCAGGATTATATCTACTACCGGCGCCTCGCCGGTGGCTCACGACCGCGACTCGCGGAAGATACGGCGCGTGACCTCCGTGGAGCCGAGCTCCTCGGCCCTCTGCTCGGCCAGCCGCCGGGACCGGCCGCGCAGGAAGGCCGAGACCCCTTCGAGCTCCTCCAGCGCGCCCTCGGTCCACGGCACGCCGGAGTCCCCGGTCTCGCGGCTCTTCTCCCGGGGCACCCCCCGCAGGGCGTCTTCGAGGGCGTCGGCGAGGACGCCGGATCCCGCGTAGCCCATCAGCGGACGCTCGACGAAGGGCAGCGAGGCGGCGGGGGAGAGGAGCGGCAGGAACGGCACGCCGAGGGAGGCCGCGACCTCCCTCTCCAGGTGTGTCCCGACCACGAGGTCCGGGCTCGCGGACTCGATGCGGGAGGCGACCTTTTCCGGGTCGTCGGTTACGAAGGCGTCGTCGGTGAAGGTGTTGGCGTGGAAGAGGAAGTCTCTCTCCAGGTGCTCCATGTACGTGCCGCACGGCCCGACCTCCAGCCCGACCTCCCGGGCCATGGTGTAGCCGAGCCCGATGGCGTAGGTGAAGTCCCCGAAGATGGCAACCCGCCGGCCCCCGATGCTCTCGGGGCTCGCGAGGCGGGCGTACCACGGGAGGCGCGCCGTGTCCGCGAGCTCCGACCACACCAGCCGCCGGACGCGTTGGGCATCCAGCGAACAGAGCTCGCCGACGGCCCGCAGCACGGCGCCCGTCCCCGCCGCCCCGACCATCGGCGTGGTGACCCTCGGGGTGCCGAACTCGCTCTTCAGGTACAGCGTGGCGCCGTCCCCGACCTCCCGGTACAGGAGCACGTTGGCCCAGGCGCGGGGGAGACCTTCCAGGTCCCGGGCTCTCGCCCCCAGCGGCACCCGGGCGTTGACCCCGACGCCGAGCAGGCCCAGCAGACGCTCCACCTCGGCCACCTCCGCTGCGGCACCCGGGTTGAAGACGGGCGGACCGAAGATGTTGACCGTCGGCTCTTCCGTCCTCTCGGCGGGCGCCGCGTAGGCCCGGACGAGCTCCGCGAGAGCTAGGTCGGCGGCCTCCGTCTCCCGGAGACCGGGGGACTCCCAGCCGAAGGTCACGAGCTTCGGTGGCGGCTCCTCCTCGCCGCCGGGGATGGAGAGCTCCGGCAGCTCCTCGCCGGAGAGGAGCGCGGTCTCCGAGCGGGCCAGGACTACGGTCTCGGCCTCCGGGTGCCGGCGGACCGTGTTGGCGAGGTCCTGGGAGAGGTTCCCCGGCGCCCACGAACTGCCCGAGAGAGAGCCGCGGTCCCAGATCGGGCTCAAAGAGACCGGTGCGGGCTCCGGGTCCATCCTCTTCGTGCGGCTCCCGAGGAGCGCCGGGAAGTACCCCTCCTCCGGAGACGCCCGCAGCACCGCCTGCACCCGGGCGAGGCTCGCCGAGACCCGCAGTATGCCGTGGCTGCCGGGACCCTCGTAGACGCCGCGCAGGAGCTTCACGCAGGCCCCACCCTAAAGCTCGACGGCGTCCAGGCCCTCGGCCCGCTGCAGGCTCCGGGCGAAGAGCTCCAGTATGCGCCGGGCGCCCTTGTAGCCGTGTATCCCCGCGCCCAGGAAGTCCAGCGAGGGGCGGCACAGGTGTCCCCGGGCGACCAGCGGCACGTGGAGTCCCGGTCCAGCGACCACCACGTCGGGCCGGGCCTCGTCTATGCGCCCGAGCTGCTCCCGCCACTCGGGGGACTCGATCACGTCCACACCCCCGGAGCCGAGTACCTGGAGCTCCGGGGCCAGAAACCGCCGGTCCAGGCGCGGGCAGCCGACCTCGAGGACCAGGGCCCCGGCGTCCGAGAGGAAGCGGGCGAGCGGTACCTCGAGCCCCGTGTCGCCGGTAAAGAAGATCCTCTTGCCCCGAATGCGGCTCCTCAGGGAACCGAGGCTCTCCCACACAGACCGGGCCCGGGCCATCTCCCCGGCTCGCACGTCGGATCCCGCCGCCTCCGCCACGTCCTGTATGAAACGGGCCGTGCCGTCGACCCCGATGGGCATGAGCGTCTCCACGACCTCCGCACCGCGCCGCCGCGCCGCCCCCGCGGCCGTCGCCAGGTACGGGTCCAGCGGCGCGGCCACCGTGCCGGGACCCAGCGCCGGGAACTCCTCCGCCGCCGGCCCCGGTATGCCGCCCGCCACCTGCACCCCGGCCCGCTCCAGGTCCGCGGCGAGCTCCCTGAGGCTCCGCCCGGCCCTCCCCAGAGAGGCCTGCAGGCTCAACAGCGCGACGGGCCTGCGGTCCGGACCCGGGGGCTCGGCGCTCCTGCCGCCCCGCCGCCTCAGAGACAGACTCCGCCTGCGGCCCAGAAGGCCGCCGAGCCGGCCGCGTGCCTTCTCGGTCCCCTCCTTCCCCGGTCTCTCTTCAAGGTTTCTGTGGGGACAGAGGTCTACGAGCGCGGCCAGCGCGCGGTCCTCCACGTCCGTGGAGAGGCCCATCGGGCCGCCCGTGGAGCCGGGGTCCCGCTCGCGCTCGAACAGGTCTACGGTCAGCACCGGGACCCCGAGGCGGCGCTCGAGGAGCCGGGTCTCGAAGTCGAAGTCCACGCCGAGGAGCTCGGCGGACCTGCTCCTGAAGAGCAGCACCGCCCCCGCGTCCCGGAACTTCACCGCCTCCCCGACGACCCGCGTGGCGAGGTCCCCGCCCTCCGGCTCCTCTTCCGGGTCCAGGATCATGAAGAGGAGCCGTCCGGCTCCCGCGGCGCGTTCCGGGGAGGCCGGGAAACCGGAGAGCGTCTGGGCGAGGTGGGCCTCCGACCGGGTCCCCGCCACCACCCCGAGGACGTAGGGCAACCTCTCGCAGACGCTGCCGACCCCGTACAGCGGGGAGAGAGCGTCGGGTATCCCCGACTCGTTGAGGATGGTCAAAAGCCCTCCTGCGGTCTTCCGCCCCCGGCCGGGGTCCCCGTACCCGGCCGGCAGGTCTCTCCAGAGGCTACTAGTCTAAGGCGTTCAGGGTGTCGAGCGCCAGCGCGGTCATGTCGTCCACGGCCTTCCGGAGCTCGTCGTCGCCTATCCTGGTGACCTCGATGCCGATGGTGTCCGAGACGGTCAAAAGGCACCCGGCCTTTATACCCTTCATCGCCGAGATGGTGAAGATGGAGGCCGCCTCCATCTCGACCGCGAGCACCCCGAGGGCGTTCCACATACCCTGCGGGTCCTCCTCCGGGTCGTAGAACACGTCCGAGGTCACGATGGGGCCGAGGTGCGGCCGCGCCTCGTAGCCCT
>JACCZN010000232.1 GCA_013695915.1 Rubrobacter sp. | reverse complement strand
TCGGGAGTCGTATTTGTCTTTTCCGACTCCCGACTCCCGAAGCGAGCGGAGCGACGCGCCTCTCGACTCCCGGGCCCACCAGAGATGGCATCATTTACCCGGATTCCGTATCAACCCAGGCTGCCCGCGCGGCGCAGGGCCTTGAGCACCAGGTAGCCTATAACGGCCCCGGGTATGGCCGAGGCGGCGAAGGCCCCCGCGAGGACCAGGAATCCGCCGCCCGCGGCGCCGAGGAACGGTGAGATCAGGAGCGCCCCAACCCCCGCTCCGAGCAGCACGGTGCCGAAGGGCTCGGCGAAGGCCGCCGCGTCCCGGCGCAGGAGCCGGTAGGCGAGCCCGACCGCGAGCGCGCCGAAGGGGCTTCCGGGGAAGGCGAAGAGGCTCCCGGTGCCCGCGGAGAACCGCAGCGTGGCCGTGACGAGCGCGGAGCCCGCCGCCCACCACGGGCCGAGCGCCACCCCGGCGACCACGTTCAGGGCGTGCTGGAACGGGAAGATGCGCGCCCCGCCCACCGGGATGGAGAAGAACGAGAGCAGCACGCCGAGCGCCGCCAGGAGCCCGGCGAGCACGAGCTTGCGGGTGCTGCCCGAGAGCCCCTTCCGGGCCCGCTCAGCCAACCCCCTCCTCCCGGACCCGCACCGTGCCTTCGAGGAGGTCAGGTTCCGAGCACAGCTCCGAGAGGGCGTCCAGCAGGTGGGGCTCGAAGGTGCCGCGACCCGAGGCCCGGGCGGCGGCAACCTCCCCGGCCCGCCCGAAGAGGGCGAGGGCTTCGGCGATGGTCTCCGGGCTCGCCGTCCCGCCGCCCTCGGCCGCGGCCAGGCAGCCGATCACCGCCGTCGAGGCGCAGCCGCTACCGACGATGCGGCCCATCAGCGGGTTCCCGTTCCCGACGGCCAGGACGGTGCCGCCGTCGCTCACGTAGTCTGTCTCCCCGGTAGCCGCCACCGGGACCCCGAGAGCGCGGGCGGCCTCTACCGTGGCGGCCCGCGCGTCGCCCGCCAGGCTCTCCACCCCGCGGACCTCGGCCGAGAGCCCGGCGAGGGTCGCTATCTCCCCGGCGTTGCCGCAGACGGCCGATACCGCGACCTCCGACAGGAGCCGTTCTGCGGTCCTGGTGCGGAGCGTGGTGGCGCCGACGCCGACGGGGTCCAGCAGCACGGGGATGCCCCGCTCGTTCGCCGCGCGCCCGGCCAGGAGCAGGGCCTCCACGAGCGCCGGGTCCGGGGTGCCGATGTTCATGACCAGCGCGGAGGCCGAGGCCTCCATCTCCTCGACCTCCTCGGCGGCGTGGGCCATGACGGGCAGGGCGCCGGTCGCGAGGGTGACGTTGGCTACCAGGTTCACCGTCACGTAGTTGGTGATGTGGTGGACGAGCGGTCTCTCCTCCCGGATGCGGCCGAGGGCCTCCGGGGCCTTCAAAGCTCGGCCCGCGCGAGCACGGAGCCCAGAGCGTGGACGGGCCCGGCCCCGGAGCCTATCTCCCGTAGCCCGTGCTCCACGGCCTCCGAGGCGACCGCGTGCGCCCGGCGGGCGGCCTCCTGGAGGTCCAGGCCCAGCGCCAGGAAGCTCGCCAGCGCCGAGGAGTGGGTGCAGCCCGCCCCGTGGGTCGTCCCCGAGGAGTGGACGGGCCCCTCTATCTCCACGAAGCCCTCGTCCGCGTAGAGGAGGTCCGCGCCCGAGGCGGAGTGCCCTCCGGTGATCACCACGGCCTCCGGGCCGAGGGCCTTCAGCGCCCGGGCACACTCCTCCAGGCGGCTCTCGTCGGGCTCCTCGCCCGGCAGGGCCAGCGCGAAGGCCTCGTCTATGTTCGGCGTCACCACGGCGGCGAGCGGGAAGAGCTCGCCTCTCAGGGTCTCCACGGCCTTGGGCTCCAGGAGCGTCGCGCCGCTCTCGGCGACCATCACAGGGTCCACGACCACGTTCTTCAGGTCCAGGCGGCGGATGGCCTCCGCGACGGAGGCTATGATCCCCGCGTTGAACAACATCCCGGTCTTTACGGCGTCGGCCCCGATGTCCGAGACGATGGCCTCTATCTGGTCCACCGCCACCTGCGGCGGGAAGGCGTGGACGCCGGTAACCCCGACCGTGTTCTGGGCCGTGGTCGCGACGATGGCGGTGGTCCCGTAGACGCCGCAGCGCGCGAACGCCTTGAGGTCGGCCTGAATACCGGCGCCCGCGCCGGAGTCGCTGGTGGCTATGCTCATCACCCGTCTCAAAGCTCTCTGCTCCTCTCGCTCTCTGCGGGCCGTGGCGGACCGTGCCCGGCGCGGCGAAGCGGACCTACACCGTCCATCGTCGTGGTCTTCGGGCTTGCCGTCACGCGCCCTCCCCCGGGGTGTGCGGGGCCGCGCGAGCGGAAGGAGTTCCCTGCGCCGGAATTACCCGGATCAGGTTCAGCGGGTCGGCGCCCGGCTTGCGGCACACCCTCTCAGCCTCTCGGCTCCCCGGTTGCTGATGTTCCGGCCCAAATGTACTCCAAACCCCCGCGCGGGGCAACAGCCCCCGGCCGCTTCATCCCTCGGACCCGCCACCGGACCACAGCAGGCCGAGCGCGGTGGTGGAGACCGTGATGCCGCCTTCCCGGACCATCCGCAGGGCCTCCGGCATCGGCACCTCGACAGCCCGCAGGAACTCCGTGGGCTCCGGCCGGGGACCCGTCTCACCCCGCACGGCCCGGCACCGGAACAGGTGACAGACCTCGGTGCTCCGGCCGGGGCTGGTGTGGACGGTGCCCAGGCACACGAGCCCCTCCGCCCGGTACCCCGTCTCCTCCAGGAGCTCCCTGCGGGCCGTCTCCCGGGGCTCGTCCCCCACCTCCACCCCGCCGCCCGGTAACTCCAGCGTCGCCCCGCCGACCGGCTGGCGGTACTGGCGCACGAGCACGACGTCGCCCCCATCCGTAACCGGGACCACCGCCGCAAACCCCCCGCTCTCCAGGACGCCGTACTCTATCTCCACCCCGTCGGGCAGCAGCACCGAGTCCACCCGGAAAGAGCACCAGGGGCTCCGGTAGAGGTACTCTTCCCCGAGCGTCCGCCAGTCGTCGTGCATGCGGGGAGTATAGGACCCGGAGTGCACCCTCTGCCTGCCCCGGGCTGCCTTTCGTTACGATGGTTGAATGTTTGAGCAATTGCGCATATATTATCGGGTATGGGTCACTTCAACGACGCGCCCTCCGAAGCCCGGCTCCTGGAGGCGGAGGACGTGCTCTCCGGCGGGCGTCACGGGCGGGGTGTGGACGAGCGGCTGGCGACGCTGATGGGCGCGCTCTCGACGCCGACCCGCATCCGGACGCTCTTCGCGCTCATGGAGCGGGGGGAGATGATGGCCGGGGAGTTGGCGAAGGCCATAGGGATGAGCAGCTCGGCGACGAGCCACCAGTTGCGCGTGTTGCGGGACCTGGGTCTGGTCCGGCGTCGGCGGGAGGGGCGAAGCATGATCTACGCCGTCGCCGACGGCCACCTCGAGGTGCTCCTCAGGGAGGCCCTCTACCACGTGGACCACGCCCGGCTCTCGGAAGAGGGGTAGGCTCATGAAGGGGGCCGCCGTTCAGAAGGTCCGGGGTACCTGCGCG
>JACCZN010000227.1 GCA_013695915.1 Rubrobacter sp. | reverse complement strand
ACGTCGAGGTCCGGCGCCACGGTGAGCCGCCATGGTTCGGCTTCGAGCCGAAGGACCACGTGGAGCTCGGCGAGACGCTCGGGATCATAGACTTCGACGCCGGGGCAAAGGTGGCGGGGAGCAAGTTCTACTTCCTGCGCGGAGATGCGGTGATCCTGGAGCTCGGGCTCATCCGGTACGCTATGGACCTGCTCGTCGAGCGGGGCTACGAGCCGACCATAACCCCGGACCTCGCCCGCGACGAGGCGCTCGTCGGCACCGGCTTCACGCCGCGGGGGCCGGAGACACAGATCTACTCCGTCGAAGACTCCGACCTCTCGCTGGTGGCGACCGCCGAGATCCCGCTGGCCGGCTCCCTGGCCGACGAGATACTCCCCGAGGAGCGCCTGCCCCTGCGCTACGCCGGGCTCTCCCACTGCTTCCGCACGGAGGCCGGATCCCACGGTCGCGCGGGCCGCGGACTCTACCGGGTCCACCAGTTCACCAAGGTCGAGATGTTCGCCTTCACCGCCCCGGAACAATCAGAGGCTCTCCACGAGGAGATGGTCGGCATAGAGGAACGCCTCTTCCAGGGGCTCGAGATCCCCTACCGCGTCGTGGACATCTGCACCGGGGACCTCGGCGGCGCAGCCTACCGCAAGTACGACCTCGAGGCCTGGATGCCGGGCCGCGGAGAGTACGGCGAGGTCACCAGCACCTCCAACACCACCGACTACCAGGCCCGCCGCCTCTCCATCCGCTACCGGAGGGAGGGTGGCCGCCCGCAGCTCCTTCACACCCTGAACGGCACCGCCCTCGCCATAAGCCGCGTCCTCATAGCCCTCCTGGAGAACCACCAGCGGGAGGACGGTTCCATCTCCCTCCCCGAAGCCCTCGTGCCGTACGTCGGCAAACGGGAGCTCCGCGCGGCCGGGTAGACCGGAGCGGAGCGTCCGTACCGCCGGATTTACACCGCCGCAGTAATGCAATACGTTACCCGCTGGTCGTTCGGGCGGGGAGGCGGGCTTGGGTGCTCTGGAGAAGGTCAGCGGTGTTGCGGCGAAGTACTTCGCTGTGTGGGTGGTGCTCTTCTCCGCAGCGGCCTTCTTCGTCCCGCAGCTAGCGGGGCTTACGGGGTACGTGTCGCTGCTCCTCGGGCTGGTGATGTTCGGCATGGGGCTGACCCTCACGGGGGGCGGACTTCGCGCGGGTCTTCCGGCGCCCGGGGGACGTGGCGGTCGAGGTGGCCGCCCAGTTCACGGTGATGCCGCTCGTGGCTTTCGGGCTCTCCTCCTCCCTGAGCCTGCCGCCGCAGCTCGCGGTCGGCGTGATACTGTTCGGGTGCTGCCCGGGCGGGACGGCGTCGAACGTGATCGCCTACCTCTCGCGGGGCGACGTGCCGCTCTCGGTCTCCATGACGGCGGTCTCCACGGTCCTGGCCCCGCTGGCTACCCTGGCTCTCGTCCTGCTCTTCGCCGGGTTCTGGCTGGCGGTGGACGCGGCGGGGCTCTTCGTCTCCATCGTACAGATAGTACTGGTGCCGGTAGCTCTCGGCGTCCTGGTCAACACGTTTTTCGGCGGCGCGGCCCGGCGGGTATCGCCCGCGCTGCCGCTCGTCTCCGTGGTGGGTATCGTGGTGATCGTGATGGCTATCGTCGCCGCCAACGCGGAGAACTTGCTCGCCGTGGGGCCACTGGTACTCGTCGTTGTCGTGCTCCACAACCTCTTCGGCTACCTGCTCGGCTACGGTATTGGCCGGGTGCTCGGTGTCGAGGCTTCGGGGCGGCGGGCGATAGTAGTGGAGGTCGGGATGCAGAACTCTGGGCTCGCCACCACGGTCTACTCCGGGGGCGTGGCGGCGCTGCCCGGTGCGATCTTCAGCGTCTGGCACAATATCTCCGGGCCGCTGCTCGCCACCTACTGGAGGCGCCGGCCGGTGGAGGCCGCGGCGCCCGGCACCCGCCCGCAACCGACCGGTATCTCGACGTAGAGCCGGGAAGCCGGCGGAGCGTCTCTTGCCGGTAGCTTCCGGCATCGCGCTCCACATGGACGCTGCAGGGATGGTATCTTTGCCCGGGCCGTAGCCGGAAGATTCCGGGCCCGCGCCCGGCAATAGTATCTTATGGAGGTCGAAGAGAAGAGGATATGTCGGATCTGATCGA
>JACCZN010000225.1 GCA_013695915.1 Rubrobacter sp. | reverse complement strand
GAGGAGAGCTCCTCCGCGCCGCCCATCGCGCCCTCGGGGTCTTCGAGGTAGCGGATCTCATAGGCCGTGAACATCCAGTGCGGCCTCCAGGCGGTAAAGGCTATGGGCTCCTCGTTCTGGGTGGCGCTCTCGACCTCGGCGAGCATCGCCGGGGTGCTGGAGTCCACGAGATCGTAGTCGTCGAGCCCGTAGGTCGGGATGGCATCGTCCGCAACGGTGCTCATGATGCCGGAGCCCGGCTCGATGCCGACTATCTGATTGTTGAACTCGTCGCTACCGGCAAGGTCCTCTATGCTCTGGGCCTCGGCGTACTCGGGTACGGCTATGCCGAGGTCGGCCTCACCCTCGTACCAGACACCGAGGTCTACCACCTGATCCTGGTACTCACTCCAGTACTCCTCGTGGGTCCCAGGCAACCATACGTCGTGGAACGCGTCGATGCTGCCGTCGGCTACACCCTGGAACAGGGGACCGACGTCGGCTAGCTGTAGCTCGGCGTTGTCGTAGCCGAGGTCCTCTTCCAGGAGGATCTTCATCAAGTTGGAGACGGCTACGTTCTCGTCCCACTCTATGTAGCCGATGGTCAGGTCCCCGCCGCCGGCGGCCTCGCCTTCCTCGCCGGCGTCCTCAGCGCCTCCCCCGCAGGCAGCCGCCAGAGCGCCGAACACGAACGCCAGCGCCAGCATCAGAGATATCTTTCGAAATGGCATCTCTCGTTACCCCTCTCTAATCAATCGGTCGTAGATATACTCTGCACAAAGACTACGCTTTGGCCTTCGCACCACCCCCCTTCTTCCTGCTCCCCTGTCCGATGTTCCGGGTGATACGGTCCAGGACGATGGCGATGATCACGATGGCGACCCCGCCCTCGGCACCCAGGCCGATGTCCAGCCGGGAGAGGCCCTGCACGACGATGCCCCCGAGGCCGCCGGCGCCGATGAGCGCCGCGATCACGACCATCGAGAGCGCGAGCATGATGACCTGGTTGACCCCGGCCATGATGGTCAGGAGCGCCTGCGGCAGCTCGACCTTTATCAGGGTCTGCCACCGGGTCGCCCCGAAGGCGTGAGCCGCCTCGACCGTCTCCTTGGAGACCTGCTGGATACCGAGCAGCGTCAGCCGGATGGCGGGCGGCGTCGCGAAGATCACCGTCACCACCAGGGCCGGGACCACGCCGAGCCCGAACAGGAACACACCGGGTATCAGGTAGACGAACGGGGGCATGGTCTGCATGAAGTCCAGAACCGGGCGGGCGATCGCCTCGAAGGTTCGGGATTGCGCCGCGAGTATGCCCAGAGGCACGCCCACGATGATCGCCACGATCACCGACGCGAGCACCAGGGCCAGCGTGAGCATCGCCGGGTCCCACATCTCCATGCTGAGTATCAGCAGGAAGCCCAGCGCCGTGAAGAGTCCGACACCCCAGCCCGCCAGGTACCACGCGACGGCCGCGAAGAGCGCGATCATCACCAGCGAAGGCAGCGCCGTCAAGACCGACTCGAATCCGGCCACGAAGGTGCTTATAGCGCCTTCCAGGAAGTTGAAGAAGCCCGAGAGGGCCTCTCCCGTAAGGAAGTCGAAGAACCTTTCGACCGCCTCCCCGAGAGGAATCCGGGGGATCAGCTCGCTCTGAGCCAGCACTTAACGCACCTCCTCCCGCCCGGCCTCGAGGCTCGGCTCCCCTTCCACGCCGGGCTCCTCTTCCGAGAGCTCCATACCCGCAGAGAGACCGGCGATCAGCGAGCCGCGCACGACCACGCCCTCCAGACGGTTCTCCTCGTTGGTCACGGCCACGGGCGCGTTGCTCTCCGCGAACATCGGCAGGATCTTGCGCAGCGACGTACCGCACTTGACGCTCGTCACCGAAGCGTCTATCGCCTCTCCCAGGGACTGCTCCTCCCGCTCGGCGAGCCTCGCTACCTCCTCGACCTCGGCGAGGCCGACGAGGTGCCGGTCCTTGTCTACGACGAAGATGGTCGAGAGCCCGGCGCGCTTCATCCTCCGGAGGACCACGCGGGGCCCTTCGCCGTCGTAGGCGATCTCCTTGGGCTCCACCATCACGGTCTCCACGAGCCGGACCTTGGTGTAGTCCACGTCCTCGATAAACCGCTGCACGTACTCGTCGGCCGGGTCGGTCAGGATGTCCTCGGGGGTGCCGATCTGCACTATCTCCCCGTCCTTCATGATCGCCACGCGGTGGCCGAGCATGAGCGCCTCGTCCAGGTCGTGCGTGATAAAGACCACGGTGCGCTGTATCTCACCCTGGATGTCCAGGAAGAGGTTCTGCATGTCCCGCCGGATCAGGGGGTCGAGCGCGGAGAAGGGCTCGTCCATGAGCAGTATCTCCTGCTCCGTGGCGAGCGCCCGCGCCAGCCCGACCCGCTGCTGCATGCCGCCGGAGAGCTCCGTGATCTGCTTGTCGCTCTGACCGTGCAGGCCGACCATCTCCACGGCCTCCTCGCCCTTCCTGTTCCTTTCGGCGGTGGGAGTGCCCTGCACCTCCAGCCCGAACACGATGTTCTGCAGGACGGTCCGGTTCGGCAACAGGCCGAAGTGCTGGAAGACCATCCCCATCTTCCTGCGGCGTATCTCCCGGATCTGCTTCATCGGCATCCTGGAGATGTACTCCCCGTCGAGGTAGACCTCGCCCTCGGTAGGCTCTATCAGGCGGTTGAGGAGCCTCAGAAGCGTGGACTTCCCGCTCCCGGAGAGGCCTATTATCACGAAGATCTCACCCGGATAGACCTCGAAAGTGGCGTCGTAGACCCCGATGGTGGAGCCCGTAGAGCTCTCCACCTCGGCCTTGCTCTTGCCCGAGCGGCGCATCTCTAGCGCCTGATGGCTCCGGCGCCCGAAGACCTTCGAAAGTTTCTCCACCTGGATTACCGCGCCACGGCCCTCGCTGTTAGTTTCCGTAATGTCTCCTCTATCGCTTGCCGCCCTGCCACCGGACGTAGCGAGGAATACATGCCTCCTGCACTTACCACCCGGCAGTAGGCTGAACCTACTTACCTTGCTAGAATACTTCTATGGGAGATGCTATTCAACCTTTCTTGCATATATTTAATCAGCTTTAATAAAACAAGTTACGTTTGTAGCACCCTCGGATCTCCGGACCATGTCCCATGAAAGTCTTCCCCTCTCCCGGGAACCCGTACAAGGAGAACCGCTCTCTTCCGACCGGCCCCGTGCGCAGCATATCAACGGGGATTAGCAGGTGTTTCTCTCTCCGCCCGTATACCGGTGGCGCCGGAGTTCCCGGAGGCGCGGTGCCCGTTCACTACGCGCTCCGGGCTATAGTTCCTGCCGCGAATGACCGATAACCCTCTTGAACGGTATAGGCCACGGGCAACGGGCCTCCAGCCCCTGCCAGCCGGGGTGTCGAGGAGTCCTCATGCGACCCGGTTTGGCAAGGGTTTCTTCCGGCTGCCGGCTGTTCCTGGGCTCTGCCGTGAAAGTCACAGAGGTGATTGCTAGCATAGTGGTCTCGGGAGCATAGTTTGCAGCACGGGAGATGGGTTATGGCGGAGAATAGCGGTAGAGAGAGTGGAGGTGGATGCTCCCGCTGCGAGAGTTCTCCGGAGGTACCGGCGGGCCCCGGCACACTGTACCTCTGGGCACCCCTGGGCCACACCGCGGGCAAGGTGCGGAGGTACCTGAAGGGTAGCGGCCGGGGGTACCGTTCCGCAGCGGGTGGTGGCGTGGCCCTCCGCCTGGAGGACGGCAGCATGACCCGGTTGCTCTCCGAGCTCTCCGGGGAGATGCTCACGAGCCGGGAGCTCGCGGACACGCGGGCCTTGTTCAAGTCGGGAGACGAGGAGCCCACCGCAGACGACATACCGGAAGTGCGGTCCCTGAAGCAGCTCGCGACGCTCGACAGGTCCGGATGGTTGCTGGACCTGCTCTCGGAGGGGCGGCTGACGAGCGTCTTCCAGCCCATAGTGCGGGTGGAGGATACGTCCGAGGTCTTTGCGCAGGAGTGCCTGCTCCGGGGGGTGGACCGGGGAGGCGGCTTTATACCGCCGCAGCCCATACTGGATGCGGCCCGGGACTGTGGCATGCTCTTCCAGGCGGACCTCGCCGCCCGCCACACGGCCATCCACGAGGCCGCGGACCACGGGATAGGGGACAACCTGTTCGTAAACTTCAGCCCGACCTCGATCTACGACCCCGTGTTCTGCCTGCGCTCGACCGTCGAGGCCGTAAATGAGACCGGCCTCTCGCCCAAGAACGTCGTCTTCGAGGTCACCGAGACTGAGGAGGTCGGCGACCCGGAGCACCTGAGGAGCATAGTCAGCTACTACCGCAACCAGGGGTTCAGGATAGCGCTCGACGACCTCGGCAGCGGCTACTCCTCGTTGAACCTGATCCACCGCCTCCGGCCGGACTTCG
>JACCZN010000219.1 GCA_013695915.1 Rubrobacter sp. | reverse complement strand
ACGCCGGGGAGGAAGTAGTGCCCCTCCTTGAAGGCGTCGACGCAGATGCCGTGGTCTTCCGAGACGGCGAGCAGCGCGGAGACGAGGCGCTCGTCGACCACGCCTTCCTCCAGGTCCCCGGCGGCGTCGGATGAGGCGCCGAAGTTCGGGTGCTCGAGTAGCTCCCCCGCCGCACCGCCAGTACCGGCGCCGTCACCCCCGAGGAGGCCGGAGAGCCCCGCGTCCCATCCGTAGCCCGCCGGACAGGGACCGGAGGCGAAGGTCTCCTCGTCCCGGGAGAAGACCAGGAAGACGAGCCCGAAGAGGAGCACGACCGCCACGAGGGCAGCGAGCCGGCTCAAGCCCCAGACCCTTCTCTCACACCGGAGCGCCGGGCTGCCCCCGCCCGTCCGGAACTGCCTTGAAGTATCCTTGGGTCCATACACCTATTCTACGATGCTTGTGGGCTCCCTCGGCCGAGAGCGGGGCTCGCGGAGCCCGCTATACTGGGAGGCCGTCGGGGAGGAGAGGAAGAGGGGGGTAGTTATGTTCGCAGGCTTCAGCGGGCGGCGGGTCGAGACTCGGGGGGCGGCCATCAACCTGGTCCACGGTGGGGAGGGCCCGCCGGTCTTGCTGCTGCACGGCTACCCTCAGACCCACGCCATGTGGAACGGCGTGGCGCCGCAGCTCTCGGAGAGCTACACCGTAGTGGCCCCGGACCTCCGCGGCTACGGCGACAGCTCCAAGCCGCCGGGTGGAGAGGACCACGCCGGGTACTCCAAGCGGGCTCTGGCGGCAGATCAGGTAGAGGTGATGGAGTCTCTAGGGTTCGATCGCTTCGCCGTGGTGGGCCACGACCGGGGGGCGCGCGTCGGGCACCGGATGGCGCTCGACTACCCGGAAAGGGTCCTGAAGCTGGCGGCGCTCGACATAGTGCCGACCCGCGAGGTCTTCAGGACCGTGGACAAGGACCTGGCCCTCTCCTACTATCACTGGTTCTTCCTCAGCCAGCCCTACGACCTGCCGGAACGGCTGATCGGGGCCGACCCGAGCTACTACCTGCGGAAGAAGCTCGGGCAGTGGGGCACGGGCTTCGAAGCGTTCGCCCCGGAGGCGCTCGCCGAGTACGAGCGGTGCTTCAACGACCCCGCGACCATCCACGCGAGCTGCGAGGACTACCGGGCGGCGGCCTCCATAGACCTCGAGCACGACGAGGCCGACGCCGGGCGCGAGGTAGAGTGCCCGCTGCTGCTGCTCTGGGGCGGCCGGGGAGCCATGGGGCGGCTCTACGACGTGCCGCGGGCGTGGAGCGGCTACGCCCGCAACGTTAGCGGCCGGCCGCTGGACACGGGCCACTTCGTAGCCGAGGAGAGGCCCGAGGAGACGGCCCGGGAGCTCCTCTCGTTCCTCTCCGGTTAGCCGGTCAGCAACTGGAGAAGGCCGGCGCGCCCACCAGAGAGTCCACGTAGCTCCTCCGGCTCACGAGGCCGGTATCCCCGGCGGTGTCCGTCAGCACCCGCGACACCCCGATACAGGGGCCGAGGAGCAGCGAGATCAACTCTCCCGCAGAGGTGCTCCTCACGTACCAGCCGCTCTCCGGGACGTTGGAGAGCAGGAACTGCCGGGCCGAGGTCTCCGAGAGGAACACGGGCATGGTGCTCCCCGCGGGACCGCCGGAGGATACTAGCACCTCCAGACCGCCGTTCTCGCGGCGGGCTATTACGTAGCGGGGCGGGGCGGAGGACCTGGTGAGGGGTCTACCGCGCGGCTCCGCTCCGGCTTCGAGTACCACGGGCTACTCCAACTTCCGGATCTCGGCCCACTCCAGGTACTCCGGGTGCAGCGACTCCTTCTCCGCGAGCCAGCGGCGGTAGTCGTGGTCCCAGGGGTGAGGGTCCTCCGGGGGGCGGCTTGTGAGCTCCCGGGCGAGGTCGGCGTGGTCGGTGCCGCAGCGGCACACGAAGTCCGGCCCCGTGCAGAACAGGCGCTCGCCGCAGTCGCACTCGATGACCAGGTGATCCGGGTGCCAAGTGTAGACCTTACCGTGAGGGACCTCCTGCACCTCGTAGTAACCCGCCGACCGTTCAACTACTCTCATCATCATCTATCCTCCTGTCGGAGCCCGAAGCGTAATTCAGGGGCTGCGGGGGCTCGCCATCGAGGACGATGCCCGCCGGTGCCGGGAGCAATCCTGCGGCTCCCCGGAAGCGGCATCCCCCGGATGCCCGGCTCTCTGTTACAGGTCTATCCCATGCCTCATACCAAACATCCAGCGCAAGCTTCATGATCTGGCCCCCACTTCTTTTGAATCATCATCGCCCACCCCCCGCAGCGCCGCCATACCGCAGGTGGAGTATCTTTGACTAGCCCAAATGGGCTAGTTATCCTGGAGGGTGGTGGTGCGGGTCTTGCCGCCCCCGACCGGCGGGAATAGAATCTTACTTTGGGAAAGGCTCGACCGGCCGCCGGTGGCTCACGGTAGCTGCCAGCGGGCCACATGGGGCGGACGAGCACACCGGGTGGTGTCTATGGTCTTGTTGGGGTTTTGGTCTCTGCGGGGAGCGGGGGATGACCGGCGGCGCCGGGAGTACTGTGGCGGGAGCGGTCATGGGTGGTTCTAGGGAGCGCGGTGCCGCGAGCGCCGGGCTCTCCGGCCACGCCCGGGCGCTCCTCGAGTCCCGGGAGGACGCCGTCCTCTGCCTGGACCGGGAAGGCTGCTGCGCCTTCGCCAACGCCCCGGCGGAGGAGATGCTCGGGTACGGGAGCGGCGGGCTCGCGGGCGTAGGCGCGTGCTACCTGGTCCGCGGTTTCGGCCACTCCTCCGTGGGAGAGAACGGGGCTGCGCTCGTCCCCCTCCGGTCCGGACGGAAGCACCATGGTACGGGAGAGGCCTTGAGGGGCGACGGGCGACGGATCGCGGTGGAGTGGTCCTCCGTGCCGGTCGTGGAGGACGGGGAGGTGGAAGGGGCCGTGGTCACCCTCGTAGACCTGGACTCCCGGCGCTCCGCGGAGCGTTCCGCGGAGGAGAGGTTGCGGGAGAGCGAGGAGCGCTACCGGGCGCTCTACGACAACAACCCCTCCATGTACTTCACCCTCGATGAGCGGGGCACGGTCCTCTCGGTGAACCGGTACGGTGCCGGGCGGCTCGGCTACGCCGCGGAGGAGTTGGTGGGTACCCCGGTCCTGGACGTCTTCCACGAGGAGGACCGGGAGGAGGCCGCCCGCTGTCTCGGGGCGTGCCTGCGCGAGCCCGGGTGGGTCTCCCGGTGGGAGCTGCGCAAGGTGCGCCGGGACGGGAGCGTCCTGTGGGTGGAGGAGGCCGCCCGCCGCGTCTGGCAGCCCGGCGGCGAGCCGGTCGTGCTCGTGGTCTGCGAGGACATCACGCACCGGCGCCGCAACGAGGAGGCGCTGCACCTGAGCCAGCTGGCTATCTCGGCGAGCAGCAACGGCATAATCATCTGCGACGCCGGTAGCAAGGACCTACCCATAGTCTACGCCAACGAGAGCTTCGAGCGCATAACCGGATACACCGCCGGGGAGGCCCTGGGCCGCAACTGCCGCTTCCTGCAGGGAGAGGAGACGCAGCAGCCTGTCCTGGAGGACGTGCGGGCCGCGCTCCGCGAGGGCCGGGACTGCAAGGTGGTGCTCAGGAACTACCGCAAGGACGGTACCCCGTTCTGGAACGAGCTCTATCTCTCTCCCGTCCGCGACGGCTCGGGCCGCGTCACCAACTTCATCGGGGTGCAGAACGACATCACCGAGCGCAAGAACGCCGAGGAGTCGTTGCGGGAGGCAGAGGAGACCTACCGCAGCATCTTCGAGAACTCCGCGGAGGGCATCTTCCAGAGCACGCCGGAGGGACGGGTGGTGCGGGCGAACCCCGCGCTCGCCCGGCTCTTCGGGTTCGAGTCTCCGAGACAATTGATCTCGATCTCCTCCAACCGCGAGGGGCAGCTCTACGCCGCCCCCGAGCACTGGGAGGAGTTCGTCCGCCGGGTCGAGCGGGACGGGGATGCCGCGAGCATAGAGTCCGAGATACGCCGCAGGGACGGGGGTGTGCGGCGGGTCTCGGTCAGGGCGCGGGCCCTGCGGGATGAGGGCGGCGAGCTGCGAGGCTACGAGGGTATCATCCGGGACGTCACGGAGAAGCGGCGCGGGGAGGCCGCTCTGCGCGAGATCCGGGAGACCGAGCGCCGCAGGATAGCGCGCGACCTGCACGATGGGGCGCTGCAGGATCTGATCTACACGATGCACGCCATGGAGGTGACCAAGATCAAGTGCGAGCGTTCCGGTCTACCGGCGGAGCTCTCCGCGGAGCTCGAAGAGGAGATAGAGTCCCTCCAGAGCTCTCTCTACGGCCTGCGCGACGCCGTCCACAACCTCCGGCAGGAGCCCCCGGCGGAGAGCTGCTTCGTGCGCCTCCTCGAGTCCATGGTGGAGCTCGAGCGCCAGAGGTTCTCCGGGGCCGCGGTGGAGCTCGCCGTAGAGGAAGGGTTCCCCCACAAGGTAACCGGCAAGCCGGGTACGGAGCTGCTCCGTATCGTGCAGGAGGCTCTCGTGAACGCCCGGCGGCACTCGGGGGCCCAACACGTCCGGGTGGCTCTGACCTCCGAGGCGGAAGAGGTCAGGGTCGAGGTCGCGGATGACGGGAGGGGCTTCGAGCCCGCTCTCGCCCGGGGCATCGGGCTCTGTGCCATGCGCGAGCGGGCCTCGAACCTCTACGGGAGGTTGGACGTGCACAGCGAGCCCGGACAGGGCACGAGGGTGGAGTTTCGGGCCTCCGCAGGTGGCCTGCGGGAGTAGTGGGAGCCTTGCAGGCGGCGGAGCGGCGGGGCGGGGTGAAGGGCGGGCCGCGCCGTATACTGCTGGCGGAGGACCACGCCTCTTTCCGTCAGGCGCTGGCGTTCGTGTTCGAGGCGGAGGCGGAGTTCTCCGTAACGGCGGAGGCCGGTTCCCTTGAGGAGGGGCGCGAGGTGCTCCGTACCGCGGCCGACAGCTTCGACGTCGCCATCGTGGACCTGGGCCTGCCGGACGGTGAGGGGGAAGACCTGATCCGGGAGATCTACGAGGCGAACCCGCGGTGTCTGGTGCTGGTGCTCTCGGCGAGCCTCGACCGGACGCAGTTCGCCCGGGCGGTGGAGGCCGGGGCGGCTGGGGTCATGCACAAGTCGGCTCGCCTGGCCCAGATCGTGGGCGCGGTGCGGCGGCTGGGTGAGGGGGAGTCGCTGCTCTCCCAGGAAGAGGTGATAGACCTCCTGCGTCTCGCCAGCCAGAGCAAGGAGGAGGAGCAAGAGGTCCGCCGGGCGGCGGAGAGCCTGACCCGGCGGGAGCGCGAGATCCTGCAGGCCTTCGCCGAAGGCCGCGACAGCAAGGAGATAGCGCGCCAGCTCTACATCACCGTAGAAACGGAGCGCACCCACGTGGTCAACATCCTGAACAAGCTCGGGGCCCACTCCCGGCTGCAAGCCCTGATCTTCGCCGTCCGCGCCGGTATCGTGGATATCCGCTGAGGAGCTCCTGCCTCTAGCTGCCGTTCTCCTCCGGGCTCTCGTGGAGGATGTCCAGGAGGAGCGCGGCCGTCCAGGAGAAGAAGTCCGAGCCGTGGCCCCGCCCGCTGGTGGGGTCGAAGTACTCGTAGAAGCCCGCGCCCCGCACGAGGTCCAGCACCGTCCGCCGCAGGCGGG
>JACCZN010000160.1 GCA_013695915.1 Rubrobacter sp. | reverse complement strand
TTCTACCTAAACTTCCCTGCGGACGGGTCTCTCAAGGAGCCCGTGGCCTTTGTCCTGCTCGTGAGCGCCGTGACGGCCATCCTGAACCCGGTGGTCCTCCTGGTGAACGGAGCGATCTCCGGGGTAGAGGTCAACTTGCTGGGGCTCATCGGGCTCAACGCGGCCTTTCTGGTGCTCTCTCCGGTCGTTATCGGGGTTGCATCCGGAGTCTACCTGCTCTCCGTGAAGACCTTTGTGGGAAAGGACCCAAACTTCGCGCAGATTTTCCGCATCCTGGCCTACGCCTACGGGCCGATGGTCCTGTTCTGGCTCCCGGTGGTGAACGCGCTGGTCTTCGCCTACTCTTTTCTAGTGCTCGTGGTCATCGGCCTCCAGAGCGTCTACCAGACGCCGTTCCTGACGGCCCTGGTCACGGCGCTCGTGGGCTTCGTTCCGGTCTCCCTGGCGTACATGCTCTACATAGTCAACTCCGGTAGCGTGGCGTTCCTGTAAGCGCGCCGTACTCCCGGAAGTCTCTCTCCGCCCGCCGCCCGAGCTCCCCGGACTCCCGCCGGGCTCCCTCCACCGGCTTCCTGCCGTAGCGCCCGTACAAGAGCTCGCAGGAGATGGAGAGGTACGCGCCCCGCGTGGCCAGCTCCAGCGGCACGGTCATCTCCCTCGGGAAGACCCGGTAGGCGAGGTCCTGCTTCAGGCCGAGCCCCGGCATCTCCTCCCCGCGCTCTCGCAGCCGTTCTTCCCAGCGCCGCCGCAGGGACCGCAGCCCGGCCGTATCCGGCGCGACGTTCAGAGGACCGGTCTCGAACGGGTCCTCCGGCCGGAAGCCGAAGGCGTCCTCCAGCAGCCCCGCGTCGCGGCGCGAGCCCCGATCCTTTCTCTGCCGCAACACCTCGTACTCGCTCCTCAGCAGCACGAGCTGCGCGTCGTAGTAGGCTCCGAGCCCCCCGGCGGTCGGGCGCCGAGGGTCCTCACCCGACTCTGTGAGCCGTCGCCGGAGAGCCTTCTGCCGCCGGAGGGTGCGTACCCGGTTCAGGGAGAAGGGGATACCTCCCGCCAGTAGACCGGCCACGACCGGGACGATGGCCGGAGCACGATAGCCTCTCGCGGGCCTGTACAGCCCCCGCTCGCCGGGGAGTCCCGGCGCGGCTAGGCCCGGGCGGAGCGCTCCAGGAGGTCCGAGAGGCGGCCGAAGGCCTCCCGCATCTCCTCCACGCTGCCGGAGCCGCCCACGTCCGTGCCCTGGTACTCGCGCAGGACCTCTCCTCTCTCCCGGGGCGCCGCGTCCGAGCGTTCCGGGGCCGGGTAGCCCCGGGCCTCCAGAGCCCGTCCCACGGTCTTGCGGGCCTCCGTCAGGGCTCCGCCCGGGTCGTCCACGAAGCCGGCCTTGTGGCCTTCTAGCTCCCTGCGGGCCTCCTCGACTACCGCGTACTCCCAGGCGGGCAGCACGGGCTGTACCTCCTCTACCCCGGCATCCAGCGTGCTCCGCAGGGAATCCTCGTCCTCCCTCTCCAGGATCGCCCAGCCGCGCTCCCCGTCCGGGGAGACGTACAGACCTTCCTCGTTCGCCAGCTCTCCAGCGCCCGGCAGTTGACCCGAGCCGAACCTCACCAGGTAATGCACCCTCTATCCTTCCGTCAGACGCTCGTACACCGAGCGGTACTCCTGAATCGCCCGGCGCATCTTCTCCAGGTCCTCACCGTCGGAAGACCCCGCGGCTTCGGCATGGACCTCCTGCGCCTTGCGGAAGTCCTCCGCCACGTCGGAGTGCATCACCCCGAGGCCCTTGCTCGCCTCCTCGCGGGAGTCCGTCGGGAAGTTGCGTTCGGACATGATCTCCGCCACCACCCGGTCCGCCTCGTCCAGGGCCTTTGCCGGGTCGTCCACGAACGTCTTCTCGACGGACTCCCACTCCTCGGCGTACCTCCTGCGGCTCTCATCCGGCAGAGGCTGTACCTCGCCCTCGACCCGCTCCCGGCGCTCCCGGATCTCCTCCTCCGCCTTGCGCTCCGAGCCGCTCTCCTCCACGGCCCGCTCGTACTCCGGGCCGTACTCCTGGCGGGCCTGCTCCTGCCGCTCGCCCTGCTCCCGGCGCCTGCGGGAGACGACGAACCCCGCGAGCAGGACCCCTGCGACCACTGCCACGACGGCGACTACTACCAGTATCACTACGCTATCCACGGATGGCACCCCCGTTGCTCGTCCGGACCACTACGTTGCCTCCAGTCCTCACGGAGCCCCACGGTACTCCTCTACCCACGGAGGCTCAGCCTCCTGCCGCGCCATTATATAGACGTTCTCCGGCCCGGGCGACAGGCGGGAGCCGGAGGGTTAGTCCGAAGTTCCCCCAGTTGAGGATCGGGAATTCCGCCCGGTTATGGGGTTTGAGCGAAACCCGGGCTGTACGGGTCGTGGCTACATGATGATCGCCTCGGCGAGCTCTAGCGCGCGGGCTTGCAGCGGCGTGGGGTTGGCGAGCCTGGTGAAGGTGGACTCGCTGCCGGGCACGCGGATGGTGTTGCGGGTCTGGGTGGCGAGCTCTGCGAGCAGGCTGCGC
>JACCZN010000154.1 GCA_013695915.1 Rubrobacter sp. | reverse complement strand
GGAAGGTGTCCATGTCGAGCATGAGGAGTCGGTTCCTTTCCCTGTGGGAATGGTGGGCAGTCTGACTCTACGCTGTGGGCACCTTCCGCTCAAATCTTCACCCTATAACTCACACCAAGCGTTTAAGGTCCGCGACAACGGCAGGGGCTTCTCCGGGGCGTCGCCCGCGGGCTCGGGCATCTCCTCCATGCGCTCCCGGGCCCACGCCTCGGGTGGCGAGCTCGACATCATCTCCACGCCCCACACGGGAACTACCGTGCAGGTCAGGTTCGAGAGCGACGGGAGAGGGTGAAGGTCCTCCTCGTAGAGGACCATCCCACCATGCGCCTCGGCCTCAGAGCCGCCGTCGAGCTCAGAGAGGGTACGGAGGTTGCGGGAGAGGCGGCAGCCGCCGAAGAAGCCCTGGAGCTCGCCCGCACCCTCACGCCCGACCTCGTCGTGCTCGACCTCCGCCTGCGGGGAGAGCCCGACGGCATAGAGCTCTGCCGGGAGATAAAGTCCCTCCCCGACCCGCCGCAGGTCGTGATCTACACCGCCTACAACTCCCCACAAGCCATCTCCTCCTGCCTGCTCTCCGGAGCCGACTCCTACGTTCACAAGGGAGAGGAGCCGCGAAAGCTGCTAAACGCCATAGAGGACACCAACGCCGGGGAGCGTGTCTGGCTCCTCGGCGGCGAAGAGGAAGAAGCCTCGACAGACCTCCGCTCCGCCGCCGCAGCCTCCTCCCTGACCGACCGCGAGCAGGAGGTCCTCTACCTGGTCCTCAAACGCCGCACCAACGCCCGCATAGCCGGGGAGCTTCATATAACAGTCCCCACGGTAAAGACCCACGTCAGCAACATCCTCAGAAAGCTCGACGCCAGAAACCGCGAGGACCTTTTCTAATCGCGAAGCATCACAAGAGATACTACGAAATCTCATACCTGAAGTATGAGGCGCCACGCTCGCTGTTGGGTTAGGCTCCGGATGTAGGCTGGAATAGTGGAGGAAAGGCACTGGTGTCGTTGGCGTCTCTGCTCGCCAGAGCCTGGAGCTTGTTGTCGAAGGTAGACGACCGGCTGCTCGAAGCGGAGAGAGGCCTCCTCGGTCTGGCCTCCGTGGCCGGGCTCGCCGCGCTGGTGGGGCTGTTGGCGCTCGCGGGTTCTGAGTTCGGTGAGAGCGCGGTACCTCTGGGAGCCGGGGCTCTCGTGGGTGGCGGCTTCGGGTACCTCGTGGCGCGGCTGCTCCGGGGCCAGAGGCTCGTCGCCGGGGCTCTGGCCTGTCTGTCGGGGCTTGCGGTGGCGATGGGCCTCTTCGTGGCCGCCTCGGGCTCCGGGTGGCTGGAGTTGCCTGGGACTTATCCGGAGGCGGGCACTGTCTCCGGCGGCCTCTTCTACGGGTTCCTGTTCGGCTTCGTCTTCCTGGTGAGCCAGGGGCTCTTCGGTCCGTTGGCGCCGGCTACGCCGGGCGAGGCGCGGGAGCGGAGGAGAGAGCTCTTGTGGGCGGCGGTGATGGTGGGCGCGGTCTCTCTGGTGCTCGCGGTGCTGGCGCTGGCGGTGTTTGCGGTGCTGGCGCTCGTTGCTCACGTTGTGGCGGCTCTCTACGGGTAGCAGGGAGGTTTCGGATACTGTGCGGGAGATTGGACAGCGCCGTTGGCGGCGAGCGACAATAGCCGGGAGCGTGAGAGGAGCCTGGAGATGACGGAGAGTACGGGGAACGGCCCGCCGCTCGTGGAGACTGGCGGGCTCACGAAGCGGTACGGGAGGATCACGGCGGTCGAAGACCTGGACCTCACGGTCCGGCGCGGCGAGGTGTATGGGTTCCTGGGGCCCAACGGCGCGGGCAAGACAACGACCCTCAGGATGCTGCTCGGCCTGATACGGCCTACCTCCGGCACCGCGACGGTGCTCGGGGAGAGGCCGGGCTCGGAGGCGGGGCTTTCGAGGGTGGGCTCGCTGGTCGAGTCCCCGGCCTTCTACCCTTACCTCTCCGGGCGGGACAACCTCGCGGTCATGGGCCGCTACTCGGGGGCTCCGGCCTCCAGGATCGAGGAGGTCTTGGGGCAGGTCGAGCTGTCGGGAAGGGCGAAGGATAAGTTCAAGAAGTACTCTCTTGGCATGAAGCAGCGGCTCGGGGTCGCGGCGGCCTTGCTCAAGGACCCGGAACTCCTGATCCTGGACGAGCCGACCAACGGCCTCGATCCGAAGGGGATGGCCGACATGCGGACCCTCATACGGGAGCTCGGCCGGGGGGAGCGGACGGTACTGCTTTCGAGCCACATGCTCGGGGAGGTGGAGCAGATCTGCAACCGCGTCGGCGTGATACAGCACGGAAAGCTACTGCGCGAAGGCACGGTCGAGGAGCTCCGGGGTGGAGAAGGACTCGTGATCCGGGCCGAACCCCTCGACGAGGCGGTCGGGGTCCTCGGGGCGCTGCCGAGCGTCGAGGAGGTCCGGGTTGAGGGCGAAACACTGAGGCTCGCCGTGGACCCGGAGCGGGCGGCGGAGATAAACCAGAAGCTGGTCTCTAACGGCGTGCGGGTCAGCGAACTCCGATCCTCCGGGCAGTCCCTGGAAGAAGTCTTCCTGGAGCTTACGGGGGAATCGGCAGACGAAGAGAGCCGGCAACCGGCGGCGAAGGGAGGTGAGTAGCGTGGTAGCCAGCTTCTCCGCGGAGGTACTCAAGCTCCGCAAACGTCCGGCGACCTGGGTACTCGGTCTCATCTTCGCGATGGTCGTGATCCTCTTCGGGTACCTCTTCACCTACCTGTTTACCGTCAACGCCCCGGAGGAGAATGCCCCACCGCCGGAGATCGTCGAGGGGTTCCGCCAGTACCTGCTGCCGGAAGGCTTCGTAGTCAACGCGCTAATAAACTTCGCCAGCTTCGGCAGCGCGCTGACCTTGATACTGGGAGCCCTCGCGATGGGTAGCGAGTACGGCTGGGAGACCTTCAAGGTGGTCCTCACCCAGCGGCCGGGCAGGCTCGGCTTCTTTCTCGGCAAGCTTCTCGCGATCGGCGGCCTGCTGCTCGTGCTTACGGTCGCGATACTCGGTGTCGGAGCGCTCGCGAGCTACGCGATAGCCGGACTCGAACAAGCGAGCGTGGAGTGGCCCTCTTTCGCCGACTTGGTGCGGGGCATCGGGGCCGGGTGGCTCATCCTCGTGACCTTCACCGCGCTCGGCATCTTTCTCTCGACGCTCCTCCGCAGCACCGCCCTCGCCATTGGCCTCGGCTTGGTCTACCTGCTGGTGCTGGAGAACCTGTTCCTGGGGCTGGCCACCCAGAACGAGACCGTCCAGGCCATCAGCGAGACCCTGCCCGTCAAGAACACCCTCGACCTTGCGGAGTCCTTCGGTGCGGTCCCCCAGGGCTTCGCCGCACCCGGTGAAGCCGTGGAGCCCACCCAGGCAGTGCTCGTCCTCGGGGCCTACGCGGCCGTCTTCGTCCTGCTCTCGGTACTGCTCTTCAAGCGGCGGGACCTGGCCTGACAGCAGGTTGCGGAAGTATCGACCTTCCACAACCCGCTTATCTGTAAAGGGGCCACGTGTCAAACACGGGGCGGTTTGTACTTCCTCGTCAGTGTGTGCCGGGCGGGTCGCGTCCGCGAGTAAACGTCGGTTGCAGGGAAGCGAAGGCCAGTAACCCACATTCCGCACCCCCCGTCATAGGAGCAGATAATATTGGCGGCACTGCGGGCTGAAGAACTCCAAGATGTGTCTTCGCTCCTCGTTTAGCCCGGCTATTCGCTGCCCACAGCCCATCCAAACCAGATGCACCGCCTGAAATATCTGGAACACCCATCGCAGCGTGGGCCTCTGGGTGGGTGGGAGGTATTTGCAAGAGTTGTGGATCAGGATTTCAAAGAGAACGCGGTGTACCTTCCCAGTAAGCAGTTAGGAAAGAGCCGGCGCGCCAACGCCGGCGGGGAGGATACACCGGTATGTACAGACTACATCAGGATGGTGAGGGCCGCGAACAGGAGCTACTGGGCCTCGACGAGATCGCCCGTCAGGGAGCGAGGCGGATGCTCGCCGAGGCGCTGGAAGCCGAGGTACAGGACTACCTCGACGCCGCCCGCGGCGAGCGCGACGAGCACGGACACGCCCTGGTGGTGAGAAACGGCCACGCCAATGAGCGCGAAGTTCTTTGCGGAGCAGCAGCGGTGGAGGTCAAAGCTCCCAGGGTCAACGACCGCCGGGTGGATGAGGACGGCAATCGCCACAGGTTCAAGAGCGTAATCCTGCCACCATACATGCGCCGCTCTCCGAAGGTGACCGAGGTTCTGCCGCTACTCTACCTACACGGCCTCTCCAGCGGGGACTTCGTGCCCGCCTTGGAGGAGTTCTTCGGCAGCCAGGCCGGGCTTTCGTCAGCCACCATCACCCGCCTGAGTGAGCAGTGGCAGACCGAGCGCGAGCACTTCATGAGACGCGATCTCTCGGCCAGAGACTACGTCTACGTGTGGGTGGACGGTATTCACACTGGCGTTCGTCTCGGCTCCGACGATCGGCTGTGCTGCCTGGTTGTTCTCGGAGCGAGGCTAGATGGCTCCAAGGAGCTGGTGGCTCTTGCCGATGGCTACCGGGAATCAGAGGAAAGCTGGGCCGAGTTGCTACGGGACCTAAAGAAACGCGGGATGAGGGCTCCAGAGCTAGCGGTAGGAGACGGCGCTTTAGGTTTCTGGAGTGCTCTGAGGGACGTCTTTCCACAGACCCGTGCTCAAAGAGACTGGGTTCATAAAACCTCGAACGTGCTAGATGCGATGCCAAAGAGCGTCCACCCTCGGGCGAAGAGCGCGATCAAGGAGATCACCGAGGCCGAGGACAAGTCCCACGCCCAGAAGGCCATCCGGGAGTTCGCCGCTGAATTCGGTGCGAAGTGGCCGAAGGCTGTGGCCAAGATCGAAGACGACAAGGAAGCCCTCTTGACCTTCTACGACTACCCGGCCCAACACTGGAGACACCTCCGGACGAGTAACCCTATTGAATCGGTCTTCGCATCGGTGAGGGCAAGGACCGACGTAACCAAGGGGCCGGGAACACGTCAGGCAGGTTTGGCGATGATCTTCAAGCTGATAGAGGCAGCCGAGGGGAGGTGGAGGAAGCTAACCGGCGCTCACCTGGTGGCGTTGGTTAGGGCCGGAGCTGAGTTTAGAAACGGGAAGCTGATAGAAGGAAATGAGGAGAAGGTCGCCGCGTGACTGGAAAAGCTGATCCACAACTCTTGCAAATACCTCCATCTAGCACGCGCCGGGCAACACGCTACAGAAATGCACTCTCCATTGTCGCAACCCTTCGAAATCAGCTCAGGTAGGTAGCCATGTGAAGTAGGTTCAAGGTACGGTTGGATGCTCAAGCAGCGAATACTGAGCTGGCCTACGAATCGGCGGCGAGTGCTCCCATCTCTTCCACTCGCTTGAGCCTATCCCTTAACTCTACTAGCCCCACTCCGAAACTGGCCTCCAGGGAATCGCGGTGCTTATCCAGTATCTCCTGGATATAAATGTCGTGCTTGATCAACTCCGCGGCCGGTACCACCAGTCCGGGATGAGAGGTCCACGCTGCCCGGCTCTCACCTCCCATCGACACTACCCCGGTTACTATCTCCTGCATGTCAATGCTGATGACGATCCACCGTGCTCCAAGACCTCTTGTGACCTCATCAACGAGATCGTGGTGGTAGACGCGGGCAAAGGGGTAGTTAGGCTCACCATAGGCCACGACTCCCACATCAACGCCGCGGTCGGCCGCCGCAGCGAGCGCATCCCTTATCTCCGGCGCATCCTCTTCCCAGACCTCAAGCAGGATGCTGCGCTCCGCCCTGCCAGCAGCTTCACGGGTGCGTTCCAGTATCTCTTCCCTGCCGACGATGTCCCAGATGGCCTGCCGGCTGTCGGTACTCGCCGCGTAGCGTTCGAGACTCTTCTCGGCGGACTCTATCGAGGCCTCCATCTCCTTGCGTCGCCTCGCCACCAGCTCCTTCGGCGGAAGTGGCGCGTATTGTACCGGATTACCCCGATTGACCAGGACAATGCCGCGCTTGGCTAGCCCTTCGAGTACCTCGTAGACCTTGGAGCGTGGCACCCCCGAGGTCTGTGCCACCTTATAGCCCGAGACCGGCGCCTCGTCCAGAAGCGCCAGGTAAGCCTTCGCCTCGTACTCGGTAAACCCGAGATTCTGGATCGATCTTAGCGGTGCTTTATCCATATACCGTCCCATCTTAACTAAATTTCAACATCCTTGCCTTGACAGCCGCGCTTATCCTGCTAGATTCCACCGTGATTAGTAACTACTTAAGTAACCACGATGCACTAAGGTAGCGACTACGTGACTAAAGCCAGGCTTAAGGAAATTCCGACGCGAGGAGTGGAAGAGGGGCTCACTGAGCGGCTGGTGGGGCTAGGAGCAGATCCGCTGCGTATGGCGACACTGGGTCCGCAAGGCACGAGTAGCGAGCGTGCCGCCTACGAGCTTCTAGAAGTGTGCGAGACAGATGCCGCCTGCATTGGAGAGGTCTCGTTGTATCCGTCCTTTGAGGAGGCGGCTCGGTCGGTGATGGAAGGAGAGAGCGCGGCTGTAGTCGTCGCCAACGCCTACTCGGAGGTCAATGCGCTGTACATGAGCCCGAGATTCTTTTTGGCAGGCGCTTTCATGTCGGTGACGCCGGATTACGGTCTCGTCGTCTCCGGCAAGGCCCCCATCCCACTCTGTGTCTCGGTCGCAACCCATCCGGCTCCGGCGGCTTTGGTTGGAGAACTGGCGCCGCCTTCGCTTCTCGTTCAGCAGACGCTTCAGGCCTCCTCCACGAGCGAGGCCGCAAAGATGGTGGCTGACGGCAAGGTGGATCTGGCCCTTACCAATGAAACCTCTGCTCGGGAGTACAGTCTACGCTTCATCTCACCGAAACGGCCTATAAGGATGCTGTGGTCGGTTTTCGTAGCCTCGTCGAAGGTTGATACATCGGCTTGAGCACCGCGGTCGGAATAGCGGCCTCGGTCGGTCGAGCTCTCGCGAGACCACGAGCCTTATTCGTGCTCTCGGTAATTGGAGCAGCCCTCATCTGGAGCACGTCTTACACAGCAACCAAGGTTGCGCTCGCGGACGTCCCGCCGCTGACGATCAACGCCCTGCGCTTTGCATTGGCGGCGGTTCTGATGTTTGCCATAGCTGCTGTGAGTGGCGCTTTGCACAGGCCGCGGCCTTCGGACATCGGGAGAATGGCCCTTGGAGGTCTGTTAGGTACTACCCTCTACTTTTCCATGGAGAATGTAGGAGTCGATCTCGCTACCGCCTCCGACGCGGCGTTGCTGGTCGCTTCCTATCCCGCTGTGACGATGCTGCTGGAGATCCTGATCTATCGTGTGAGGGCCTCGTGGATCAGGTTTCTCGGAGTAGGGCTTGCAATATTCGGGGTTTACCTGATCATAGGTCAAAGCCCTCCGGCTGGGGAGACCCGTTTGATGGGGGATCTGATCTTGGTCGCCACCGGCTTCGTCTGGGCTTTCTACAACTTCGTCACCCGCGATATGGGCCAGAGCTACCCGACGATCACGGTCGTCTTCTACCAGACCGTGGCCGGTGCCGTGGCCTGTGTGCCACTGGCCCTACTGGAAGTGCGTAGCTGGGAGGTCCCCGCGGCAAGTTCTATCTCCATGATCGCCTACCTCGGCGTCTTCTGCTCCGTGGCGGCGTTCCTACTGTACGCCCACGGGCTCAAAGAGCTAGACGCTAGCTCGGCAGTGAACCTCTTGAACCTTGTGCCCCTCTTCGGTGTGGCAACCGCCTTCGTGGTGCTTCGGGAGCCGGTGGGCGTTGGGCAGTTAGTAGGAGGTTTGGTGGTGATCGTGGGCGTCGTACTGGGTCTAAGGTCGCCGGCGAAAAGGGAGGAGGTGTCAGCCAAGACCACTGAGTTGAATGAAGACCTAAAGAGTCCGGAAGCTGCTTCTGAGAATGCGAGAGACAGAGAGGTAAAAGGTTGAGCGAGAACGGTACGCTAAAGTGCGTGATGATCCTAGACGAGGACTTGCCTGCGGGACTTTCGGTCAATACGGCCGGGGTTCTGGCACTCACCCTGGGCGACAAGATGGGGCAGATCATCGGTCCCGACGTGACGGACGGCTCCGGCAGGGCACACCTCGGCATCACGACGATGCCGATCCCCATACTCAAGGCCGGAGCAGAGACTGTCAGGGAGATTCGCCTGCAAGCCTCCGAGTTGGATGAGCTGATGCTCGTGGACTTCACGGATGCCGCCCAGAGCACCAAGACCTACGAGGACTACACCCGGAAGATAGAAGCTATTCCTACCGAAGAACTCTCTTATCTGGGCCTCGCTCTCTACGGAGACAAGAAGCGGATCAACAAACTCACCGGGAGCTTACCGCTACTCAGGTAGCAGCTAGCCCGGGCCGACCTTTTCAGGACCAGAGACGACAAGCATGCGTAAGGAGGAGGCAATGCAGACCAAGACGGAGATGATCCTGGTACCGGAAGGGACCTTCAAGAGAGGATCTGACCATTCGCCCGACGAGCAGCCTATCTTAAACGTTTGGTGTGAATTATGAGGTCACCATCCCAACAGGTCGGCGAAGGCCAGCCGTGGGCGGCCGAGCTGTCCGTTGAGCCAGATACAGAAGTTGTGCAGCGCCACCCTCGCCGCCAAC
>JACCZN010000149.1 GCA_013695915.1 Rubrobacter sp. | reverse complement strand
CCGGAGACGAGCCTCGACCGTGGAGCCGCCGCCGTACTCGCCTACCCGGCGCTGCTCGTGGTGGCGGTCGCCGCTGTGAGCTACCTCTTGCCCGGCACCCCGCTCATAACCGTTATAGTAGGTACCGTGGCGGTGATAGTAGCCGGGATAGCGCTCCTCGCCACAGTCGCCTCGCGGCAGGCCTCGCCGGTGCGGCGGCTGGCGTCGGAGACACGCTACACGCTCGTCGGGTCGAACGCCGAGTTCGCGCTCTTCGGCTCGGCGGGTATATTCGTGGTCTCGCTGACCCAGCTCGGCGCGCTCGCGCCGATAGGCTCGCTGTTCGCGGCGCTGGACGGCGCGCTGCCGGTGGCGGTCGCCCTATTCCTGGCGATCTCCCTCGGGTTCATGTTCGGGATACACTCCATCCCAATGGTCCTGCTGGTAAACGCGGCGTTTCCGCTGGATCAGGCCCCCGCCCCGGAGCTGTGGACGCTCGCGATACTGCTCGGGAACGGTACGGGCATGCTCCTGACCCCGTTCTCCAGCACCACCGCGATGCTCTCCCGTCTCACGGCCCTGCAACCCCTGGAGGTGGGCCTCGGCCGCAACTGGAGGTTCGGGCTCGTCTTTGCCACGGCGGGCCTCGCCTACCTCACGCTCCTCTGGTGGCTCCTCTCCTGATCCCGGTCCGGGCACCGGCCTTGCTGCTGAGGGTCTCCAGCGCCTGCTGGAGGTAGCCCTTGAAGAGCGGGTAGTTCTCGCTCATGGGGAAGTGCCCGATCTCCTTCATCTCGAAGAACTCCGCGCCCTCGATGCCGTCGGCGGTATGCTGGCTCTCCTCGGGGGTCGTCAGGTAATCGTACTCCCCGGTCAGCATCACGAGGCGCTGGAGGGCTCTGTCCGTCTGGTGGCGGAGCTACTTTCGCAGGCCGGGTTCGAGGACCTTCTTGCGCAGCCGGATGGAGGACGGTGTGATCTCGACCAGCTCGTCCTCGCCGATGTAGTCGAGGCCGTCTTCCAGGCTCATCTTGCGTGCCGGGGTGAGGTTCAGCGCGTCGTCGGCGCCGGAGGAGCGGACGTTGGTGAGCTTCTTGTTCTTGCACACGTTTACGTCCAGGTCGTTCTCGCGGCCATTCTCGCCGACGACCATGCCGGTGTATACCTCGGTCGCGGGCTTTATAAAGAAGCTGCCCCGCTCCTGGAGCTTGTAGAGCGAGTACGCGAAGGCGCTACCGGCCTCGGTGGCGACCAGGCTGCCGTTGTACCGGGTCTTGAGGTCCCCGGCCCACGACGCGTAGCCGTCGTAGACGTGGCTCATGATGCCCGCACCCTGCGTCATGGAGAGGAACTGCGTGCGGAAACCGAACAGCGCGCGGGCGGGTATCTTGAACTCGATGCGGGTGCGAGACCCCTGCGGCTCCATCTCAACCATACGGCCCTTGCGGCTCGTGAGGACCCCTATCACGGTGGAGGCGAAGCCCTCGGGCACGTCCACCACCAGGTGCTCCACGGGCTCGTGCAGCTTGCCGTCCACCTCGCGCGTGATAACCTGCGGCGCGCCCACCTGGACCTCGTAGCCCTCGCGGCGCATGTTCTCCAGGAGGATGGAAAGGTGGAGCTCGCCGCGCCCGGAGACCTCGAACTCCTCGGGCCGCAGCTCCTCGACGCGCAGGGAGACGTTGGTCTGCACCTCCCGCCGGAGGCGCTCGCCGAGGTGCCGCGAGGTCACGTACCGGCCCTCCTTGCCCGCGAAGGGGCTCGTGTTCGGCTGGAACATCATGCTGACCGTCGGCTCGTCCACCGTAATGACGGGCAGCGCCTCGGGCTCGTCGAGGTCGGCGACCGTCTCCCCGATAAGCGCCCCTTCGAGCCCGGAGAGGGCCACTATATCCCCCGCACCCACCTCGTCGGTCTCGATGCGCTGGAGCCCGAGGTGCGTAAAAGGCTGGGCCACGCGCGCCCGGGAGACGGCACCGTCCTTGTGGATCAAGCCGACCGACTCGCCACGCCGCACCCGGCCCCGCCGCACCCGGCCGACCACGATCCGGCCCAGATAATCCGAGTAGTCGAGGTTCGTGACCAGCATCTGGAACGGAGCTTCGAGGGCTACCTCGGGCTCCGGGATCTGGGCCAGCACCGTCTCGAAGAGCTCCCGCATGTCCTCGCGCGGGCTCTCCATGTCCGTGAAGGCCCGGCCCTCGCGCGCTACGGCGTAGAGGACGGGGAAGTCGAGCTGCTCGTCGGAGGCGCCGAGGTCTGCCATGAGGTCGAAGGTGAGGTCCACGACCTCCTCTGGCCGGGCGTCCGGACGGTCGATCTTGTTTACCACCACGATGGGCTTGAGACCGAGCTCCAGCGCCTTGCCGAGTACGAAGCGCGTCTGGGGCATCGGCCCCTCGACCGCGTCCACCAGAAGCAGGCAACCGTCCACCATGCCCAGTACACGCTCCACCTCGCCACCGAAGTCCGCGTGCCCGGGGGTGTCTACGATGTTGATCTTGACCCCC
>JACCZN010000148.1 GCA_013695915.1 Rubrobacter sp. | reverse complement strand
ACGCCGCCGGGGACCTGGAGGAAGGCGTGGTCGACGAGCGCCTCGTCTCCGCGCTGCTCGCCGTCTCGGAAGACCACGGCATCTGCGTCGACGCCTTCAAGGAGGGGCACTACTTCCTCCCCGGCGTCGAGGACGGGCCAGAGATCCCGGAGGGCTACGGTGAGGCCGGGGGCCTGCCGAACACGCACTACTTCGGGCGCGCCGCCGACATCCGGTGGGTGAAGGGAGAGGCCGTCGGGGACCGGGCCACGGACCCCGGGGTGCTCGGCATCGGGGAGACCCTGCGTGGGTTACCCCCCGGGGAGCGGCCGGATCAGATCATCGGTCCGCCCGCCTGGACGGAGACGCTCGGCTACGACTACGAGGAGGGCTGGGTCCCAGACGAGGACCAGGTAGAGCTGCACGATGGGCACCTCCACGTAGGCTACACCTCGCAGACCGGCACCCGGAACGTCCGCTAGAGCCGCCGGGAACCACCGGCGTACCGTGCGGAAAAGCCCGGCTGGGAGTAACCTATGGTGCTCCTGCAGCTACCGAGACCTGGAGAGGAACCCGAGCCACGAAGGACCCGGCGGAGAAGAGCGGCCTGCGAGAGGTGCTGCGATGGGTGCTGGGCTGCGTGTTCCTGGCAGCCTACGGCCTCTCGGCTCTCTCCCAACCCGATGTGTGGGATGCGCTGTTCCTCGGGGCGGGCGGGGTGCTGTACCTGATGTCCGTGCCATGGGCGAGCACCTTCCACCGGGGCTTCGCAGCGGTGGCGGCCGTGGCGCTCGGGGTCGCGGTAGTCTCTGGCAACTTCGACGCCGGAGGGTTCGCCGCGGAGCTCCCGACGTACCTCGGCATAGTCGCGGTGCTGCTGGTGCTCAGCATCGCGGGCTATCCCATCCGGGCAGTCCGGTACCAGGAGCAGATCCGGGTCCTCCTCGCGGCGCTGCGCCGCCGGGGTGTGGCGACCGGCAGCACGGCCGGCGGTCTCGGCCACCTGCTGGGGCTGGTGCTAGACATCGGCTCGCTCGTCCTTATAGACGTGGTTACCCGCCGGGCCGCACCCGCCGCCCGCACGGACTCCCTGGTGTGGGCGGCCCGGGGCTTCGCCTTCGCGCCTCTGTGGAGCAACCTGAACATGCTGACGGTCATCACCATCACCCTGACCGGGCTCTCCTACCCGGGTCTTGTGGCCGCAGCAGCGCCCTTTGTCGTGCCGGGCCTCCTGGCGCTCCTGCTCGTCGCCCAACGCTACAAGGGCCCCGATAGCAACCCGCCGGAGACGAGCCTCGACCGTGGAGCCGCCGCCGTACTCGCCTACCCGGCGCTGCTCGTGGTGGCGGTCGCCGCTGTGAGCTACCTCTTGCCCGGCACCCCGCTCATAACCGTTATATTAGGTACCGTGGCGGTGATAGTAGCCGGGATAGCGCTCCTCGCCACGGTCGCCTCGCGGCAGGCCTCGCCGGTGCGGCGGCTGGCGTTGGAGACACGCTACACGCTCGTCGGGTCGAACGCTGAGTTCGCGCTCTTCGGCTCGGCGGGTATATTCGTGGTCTCGCTGACCCAGCTCGGTGCGCTCGCGCCGATAGGCTCGCTGTTCGCGGCGCTAGACGGCGCGTTGCCGGTGGCGGTCGCTCTGTTCCTGGCGATCTCGCTCGGGTTCATGTTCGGCATACACTCCATCCCGATGGTCCTGCTGGTAAACGCGGCGTTCCCGCTGGATCAGGCGCCCGCCCCGGAGCTGTGGACGCTCGCCATCCTGCTCGGTAACGGTACGGGCATGCTCCTGACCCCGTTCTCCAGCACCACCGCGATGCTCTCCCGCCTCACAGCCCTGCACCCCCTGGAGGTGGGCCTCGGCCGCAACTGGAGGTTCGGGCTCGTCTTTGCCACGGCGGGCCTCGCCTACCTCACGCTCCTCTGGTGGCTCCTCTCCTGATCCCGGTCCGGGCACCGGCCTTGCTGTTGAGGGTCTCCAGGGCCCGCTGCAGGTAGCCCTTGAAGAGTGGGTAGTTCTCGCTCATGAGGAATACCCGATCTCCTTCATCTCGAAGAACTCATCGCCCTCGATGCCGTCGGTGGTACGCTTGCTCTCCTCGGGGGTGGTCAGGTAGTCGTACTCCCCGGTCAGCATTACGAGGCGCCGGGGCCCTGACCGTCTGATAGCGGAGCTACTTGCGCAGGCCGGGCTCGAGGATCTTCTTGCGCAGCCGGATGGAGGACGGTGTGATCTCGACCAGCTCGTCCTCGCCGATGTAGTCGAGGCCGTCTTCCAGGCTCATCTTGCGTGCCGGGGTGAGGTTCAGCGCGTCGTCAGCGCCGGAGGAGCGGACGTTGGTAAGCTTCTTGTTCTTGCACACGTTTACGTCCAGGTCGTTCTCGCGGCCATTCTCGCCGACGACCATGCCGGTGTATACCTCGGTCGCGGGCTTTATAAAGAAGCTGCCCCGCTCCTG
>JACCZN010000143.1 GCA_013695915.1 Rubrobacter sp. | reverse complement strand
AGACCTCCGTCACGCCCTCGACCTCCAGCATGGCCTGGGCCGCCTCCTGCACCCTTTCTCTCTCCGTCCTCACCAGCACTATCGCCGTTACCACAGGGGCTACCTCCTAGATCCCGAACGTCACCGTCCCCGCGAGGGTGTTGTTCTCCAGCAGTTCCTCGCCCTCGACCGGACCGGCCTCTACCTCTATCTCCGCCACCTCGTTCGGCTCCCCGGGCCTGAAGCCCGAGACCTCGACCGTCGCGGTCTCGCCGGGCTCGACGCTCTCTACGGTAGCCGTCAGGGTCTGCCGCTCGGCCGACGTGTTCAGCACGACCTCTACGGGCACCGAGGTCTCCGTTACCTCGCCGCCGTTCCCGACGTCGACCTCCAGAGAGGTAGCGTCGGATCCCGTCAGGGTTACGTTGCCGCCGGGGGAGAGCTGCTCCCCGGCGACCCGCACCTCGGAGACCTCCACACCCCGTATCGCGTCCGGGTTCCCGGAGAGCTCCGCGCCGTCCGCCTCCGCCGGCAGCCCCAGGGAATCGTAGTCCATGAAGGGTTCGGGCTCGTACACGCTGCCCTCGGCGCTGGCCTGGCCCGCGGACCCGAGCGCCGCTCGGGAGGCCGGTACGTAGTACTCAGACACGGTGCGGTCGCTGAGCCGGTAACCGTTCACAGCAGCCGGTACGGCCTCCTCCAGGTCCTCCGCACCGGCCTCCGCGGCCTCCAGGAGGTCCCTCGTGGCCGAGGCCCGGATACCGAGGGCGCTAACCAGGTAGTAGTGAGCCTCCTCGAACTCGGGCGGCACCTCCTCGTTGGTCAGCGCCTGCCGGTAGAGGGTGCCGGACTCCTCGGACGCCCGCGCAATGACCTCCACGCCGGCCTCTCCCGGTGCCGCTCCCCTCACTATCTCCTCAAGCTCTCCGTTGCCGACGGCCTGGGAGTCGCTCAGGAGGCTGCCGGAGTTGGTTACGTACTTGCGGACCTCCGTAGCCTCCTGCGTCGCCACGCAGCCCTCCACGACAAAGAAGATCGCGAAGAAAGACACCGCGAGGACCAGGATGGAGAACACGAGCGTCATCCACGGGGGCAGGACCCCGCGCCGTTGGCGGGGGCCGGCAGGGCTCGCCGGCTTTCTCTGAGACCTACGCTCCATAAAACCCCTCCGGAGACAGAGAGAAGCCGTTCATGATGGTGGGCGAGGGGGGACTCGAACCCCCACGTCCTCTCGGACACTAGACCCTGAACCTAGCGCGTCTACCTATTCCGCCACTCGCCCGGATAGCCCGGTCCGAAGCACCCGCGAGGGGCTTCGAACCACGGAGAGTCTACCAAGCCCGAGGGTCGAAGACCAGCGGGAGACCGCGCTATTAGTACCCCTCTACCACCCTCATCCTCTGAGAGCATCGGTAACAAACTCACCATAGATAAGCTATACAATGCGGTTCATGGCCGAGACGCGCTACATCGAGGGCCAGGGAAGGTACGAGCTCTCCGAGATGGTCGGCCGCGGGGGGTTCGCCACCGTCTGGCGGGCCCGGTCGGTGGGCCGCCGGGGCGAGGACGACGTGGCGATCAAGATCATACCGGTCTACAGCGCGGCGGAGCGCTCGCGGGCGCTGCGCGAGGGGCAGATAGCGGAGGGCCTCAAGCACCGGAACATCGTCGAGCCCCTGGAGGTCATCGCGGGGGACCTCGAGATCTACCTGGTCACCGAGTACATCGACGGCGTGCCGCTGGACCTGGCGGCCCGGAGCTACAGCCTGGACGAGGTCATAGAGTCCCTGGCCCAGATCCTCGAGGCCCTGGTCTACGCGCACGAGAAGGGGATAGTCCACCGGGACATAAAGCCCCAAAACGCGCTGGTGGACGGCTCAGGGAGGGTGAAGCTTACGGACTTCGGCATCGCTTTCCGGGCGGGCGACACCCGGCTCACGCAGGTCGGCTTCGCCGTCGGCACCCCCGGCTACATCGCCCCGGAGACCATCGACGGCGCGGAGCCGAGCGCGCTCTCCGACATCTACGCCGTCGGGGCCACCGCTCGGGCGCTACTGGCCTACCAGCCGGAGGAGCTTCCGCCGCGCCTGCTGGAGTTCGTCAACCGGACCACCTCCCCGAACCCGGACCACCGCCCGCAGAGCGCCCGGTCCGCCCTCGCGCTCCTCACCGGCCGCCGGGGGGACCGGAGACCCGCAGAACGTGAGGCTCGGGGCGGAGCGGCCCTGATCCCGGAGCGTTACTCGGGCTACGTCCTGCGGGGGGTGAACGGGATGGTGGCCGGGTGGCTCGGCTACCTGGGAGGTGGCATCCTCCTTGGTGAGGCCGGTACGCTCGGGGTCGCCGCGGGCTTCGGGGCCGCAGGCTACCTCCTGCCGCGGCTCGGTGCCCTGGGCGTCATAGTGGCGCTCGCCGTGGCGCTCGCCCGGAGCGGCGTAGGCCTCGGCTTCGTGGCGCTCGTACCGGCCGCCGGGCTGGTCTGGATCATCCTGGCGCAGGGCGGCGCACGCCGGCTGCCGCTCGGGCCCATGCTCGCCGTGCCGCTGGCCGCCGTGGGGCTCGGAGCCGGGTTGCCGCTGCTGCTCGGTACGCTCATGCGTCCCCTCGGGGCCAGCCTCTCCGCGGCGGCCGGAGCCCTGACGCTCGTGGGTTACGAGCTCACGCGCGGGGGCGGCGAGCTCCGGTACCTCGGGGTAGCGCCCGGCCGTATCTCCGGCAACCTGGGCCCCGCGGAGCTCGCGGCTCAGGTGGAGTTCCTGGCGGTTCAGTATCCGGAGGTGCTGCTGCAAGCCGCGCTCTGGGCCGGCATGGCCGGGGTGGTCTCCCTCTCCGAGAAGTGGCGGCAGTGGGCCCTCGGTGTCCTGGTCGCCGTCGGCGGGGGAATACTCGGCTACGCGCTCGTGATCTCCGAATCCCCCGACGCCCTCTCCCGGGCTATGGCGTCCCTGGGGTTCGCCGCTATAATATATGGGTTAGCAAAGTATATCGGGTCCAGGTCGAAGGGTTAGTCTGTGGGATTCCTCAAGCATATAGAGAAGCGCATGGAATCTCTCGTGGAGGGAGTCTTCGGGCGGGCCTTCAGGAAGCAGGTCCATCCGGTCGAGATCGCCAAGGGCCTCACCAAGCAGATGGACGAAGGGCGCATGATCAGCGTCTCCCGCACCTACGCGCCGAACGACTTCACCGTACACCTCTCCAAGGAGGACCACGAGTCCATCAGCGCCTACCAGAGCTCCCTAAAGGAAGAGCTGATCCAGTACGCCTCCTCCCACGCGGAGAACCGGGACTACCACCTGATGACGCCGCCGAAGGTGCATTTCGCCACGGAAGAGACGCTGCGTTTCGGCGAGTTCGGCGTGACCGCGCGGCTGACGGGCGGCGAAGGGCCCAGGGAGAAGGGCGCGCCGGACGACACCTCCGGGCAGACCAGGATCTTCCGCTCCGAGGAGGAAGAGGGCGGTACGGCGTCGATCTCGGCCGAGGAGGCCCAGGAGGAAGGCCTCGCCGCCGAGACCGTGGAGCTGGTCCTCGATGGCACGTCTTATCCCCTGGAAGGCCACGGGCCGTGGGTCGTCGGCCGGGCGCCGGACAACGAGGTCGTGGTCAAGGACGCCAACGTCTCCAGGAGGCACGCCCGGCTCCTGCGCTCGGAGAACGGCTTCGTCATCGAGGACCTCGGCTCCACCAACGGCACCCTACTCGACGGCGCGCCCATAGACTACGAGCGGATCGACGACGGCGACGAGCTGACCTTCGGGCACAGCACCGCCCGCTTTGTCCGGCGTCAGAGCGAGGAGAAGCGCTCAGGAGGGGTGGCAGCCCGGGGCAGGAAGGGCGCCTCCGGGAGCGGAAAGGGGTAGAGGATGGACATCCAGGTCCCCTTGCTGGCAGCCAAGGCCCTGTTGCTGCTGTTGCTCTTCGCCTTTATCTACTCCGTGATGCGGCGGGGGGTGGGGGACCTCAGGTCCGTGCCGGAAGAGAGCAAGGGTCCGGCGAAGCGGGCTGCGGCCGGTGGCCGGGGAGGGTACGTCTCCAGAGACCGGAACGCGGGGTCGGAGCTCGTGGTCGAGGACTCGGAGGTACTCGCACCGGAGACCCGCTTCGTGGTCCGGGACGGCTCGACGTCCATCGGCCGCTCGCCGGAGAGCGACATCGTGCTCAAGAGCGACGACTACGCCTCCGGTAGACACGCGCGGCTCACCCGTCACGGCGGCCTGCTCTACGTGGAGGACACCGAGTCCACGAACGGCACCTACGTCAACGACCGTAAGACCGTAGGGGCCACGCCCCTCAGGGAGGGAGACACCATAAAGGTGGGTTCGACGACCTTCAGGTACACGGGCTAGGGAGCAGCCTGTCTTGCTGGTCCTAGACCACTTCGGCCTCACGGACGCTGGAAAAGTCCGCCAGAATAACGAGGACTCCCTGCTCGTCGGGGAGGGCCGGGACCCCTCCCTCTTCGCCGTCGCCGACGGCATCGGCGGCTTCGAGGCCGGGGAGGTGGCGAGCTCCATCGCGGTGGACGTGCTCAAGGAGCTGGGACCCGGGGACTCCGTGGAGAGGGCCATACAGGAGGCGAACCGCCGGGTCCTCGAGAGGGCCCGGGAGGACCAGAAGCTCTCCGGCATGGGGACCACGGTCGTAGTCGCCAGGTTCACCGGTACGGGAGAGGAGGCGACCGCGGAGGTCTCCCACGTCGGGGACTCGCGTGCCTACCTGCTCCGGGACGGCGAGCTCAGGCCCCTCACCGAGGACCACTCGCTGGTCGCAGAGCTCGTCCGGAGCGGGAGCCTCACGCGGGAGCAGGCCTCCGAGCACCCGCAGAAGAACCTGATCACGCGCGCCCTCGGGGCCGAGGAGGAGGTGGAGGTAGACACCACCCGGCTCCCGCTGGAGGCCGGGGACCGCATACTGCTCTGCTCCGACGGTCTCTCGGACATGGTGGCGGAGACCCGCATAAAGGACATCCTCTCCACAGAGGGGGCACAGAGAGAGACCGAGACCGTGGTCCGCGAGCTGGTCTCGAAAGCTCTGGAGGCCGGGGGCGCGGACAACGTGACCGTCGTAGCCGTCGACGCGCGGGAGGAATCCCATAAGAGGGCCTCCCGGGGTGACGACACGCGCGAGATGCTGGCCATCTCCGGCGAGGGTACGGCAGAGTCACCCGGGGAGCCCGCCTCACAGGATGGCAGAGCCTCCTCCAAGAGGGCCGCCCGCCGGGAGCGGCGGTCCAGGAAGTCCGGGAGGGTACGCAGGTTCGCGGGGCTCCTCTCCAGGTTCCTGGCGGTCGTGCTGCTGGTCGCGGCCCTCGCGACGCCAGTGTACCTGTGGCTGGACTCCCGGTATTTCCTCGGGTTCGAAGACGGTGAGGTGGTACTGTACAACGGAGTGCCCTACGACGTCATGGGCTACGAGCTGAACGAGGAGGTCCGCCGCACGGGGCTCGAAGACTCCGACATCGGCGAGCCGTACCAGGAGCCCATCCGGAACCACCGGCTGTACACCGAGGAGCGGGTCGAAGAAGTGCTAAGAGGTCTGGAGGAGAGCTAGCTAATGGCCCAGAGAGCCACGATACCCATGATCCTCGCCCTTCTCGTGACCACCCTCGGTTTCGTCACGGTACTACTGGCCCAGGAGCAGCAGCAGGCAAGCCCGCCCCTGATCTACGGCGGCGCCTACGCGGGCATGATGGCTGCCCTCTACCTCGCGGTGCGGCTCTGGCTACCGCACGCCGACGCGTTGCTCATGCCCCTGATGACCCTGCTCACGGGGGTAGGTCTCATCATGATCTACCGCCTCACCCTGAGCGACGAGAGCGAGGCGGGGCTGGCGACGACGCAGGTCGTCTGGATCCTGGCGGGTAGCCTCGCGCTGCTCCTCGTGGTCTTTCTGTTCCGCAACTACCACCGCCTCTTGGACTACAAGTACCTGCTCGCCCTCGTCGCCTTCATACTCATAGGCTCGACGTTCACCCCGCTGGGCTACGAGGTCAACGGGGCGCGGCTCTGGGTCTCCATCGGGCCGGTCAACTTCCAGCCCTCGGAGTTCGCGCGCATCGCGCTCATAGTCTTCTTCGCCGGGTACCTGGCAGAGAAGCGGGACGTGCTGGCTGCCACGAGCCGCACCTTCATGGGCATTCAGTTCCCAAGCATCAAGTACTTCGGGCCGGTCGCGCTCGTGTGGGGGATCTCGGTCGGGCTCTTGACCTTCGAGAGGGACCTCGGCAGCAGCCTGCTCTTCTTTGCCGTACCGCTGCTAATGATCTACATAGCCACGGGCCGCGCGGCGTACATCCTGGTCGGCAGCCTCCTGTTCGCCGCCGGGGCCTACGTATCCTATTTCCTGTTCAGCCACGTGCGGGTCCGGGTCGCGGCCTGGGTGGACCCCTGGGCGGACCCGGACCTGCAGGGCTTCCAGATACTCCAGAGCCTCTTCTCCATCTCCGACGGGGGTCTCACGGGCACGGGTCTCGGGGAGGGCTACGCTGGACGGATACCGGAGGTCCACACGGACTTTATCTTCTCCGCCATAGCCAACGAGCTTGGCCTGCTCGGAGCCACCGCGCTACTCCTGACCTTCCTGATCTTCGTCTACCGGGGCATGAAGATAGCCCTGCTCTCCGGGGACGACGCCTCCAAGCTCCTCGCCGGAGGTCTGACCGCGATGTTCGCCATCCAGACGCTGGTCATTATCGGGGGGGTGACCAAGGCCATACCGCTCACCGGCATAACCCTGCCCTTCGTCTCCTACGGGGGCAGCTCCGTGGTCGGTAACTTCATCCTGGTCGGGCTGCTGCTCGTCGTCTCGGAGAGGGCCGGCCGGAGGGCCCGCGAAGAAGGCTCCGGGGGGCGTGCAGCGTGAACACCCAGCTCCGGCGCACCTTTTACTTCTTCGTGGCCGGGTTCGCGGCACTTATAGTAATGCTCGCCTACTGGCAGGTCTATGCTCAGGAGTCCATCGCCAACGCCCCGGAGAACTCTCTGCAGGCCCAGCGGGCCAACGAGTCCCCCCGGGGCCTGATACTGGCCCGCGACGGCGAGACGGAGCTCGCGCGCAGCGAGCCCCGGGAGGTGGAGGACGGTACGGCCTACGACAGGGTCTACCCCGGCGGCGCCCCGTTCGCCAACGTGGTCGGCTACACCAGCACCCGCTTCGGCCAGAGCGGCCTGGAGGCCCGCCTGAACAGCGAGCTGACCGGCGAGGGCGACCCGCAGACCCTGGACGAGCTGATCAACCGGTCGACCGGAGGCCCGCAGCCGGGGAGCAACGTAGAGCTGACGCTGGACCCGGAGCTGCAGGAGACGGCCTACGAGGCGCTCTCCGAGACCAACACCGGCCGGGGGGCGGCGGTGGCCGTGGAGCCCGACACCGGAGAGCTCCTCGCCCTGGTCACCCATCCCTCCTACGACCCGAACGACCTCGACGACGACGACCGGTTCGCGGAGCTCCAGGAGGACCCGGACCTGCCGCTCATCGACCGGGCCACGCAATCGCTGTACCCGCCGGGCTCTACGTTCAAGGTCATAACGGCCGCCGCGGGGTTGGAGGCCGGCATCGAGCCCTCGGACGACTTCTTTGATTCCGGCGAGTACGAGACGCCCGGCTACACCGTGGTCAACTACCAGAACCGGGACTACGGCGAGGTCACCTTCTCCCAGGCCCTGGTCTTCTCCATAAACGCCGTGTTCGCCGAGATAGCGGTCGAGGTCGTAGGTGCAGAGGAGCTGGCCGCGATGGCGCAGGCCTTCGGCTTCGGTGACGAGTACGAGGACTTCATCATGCCCGTGGCCGAAAGCCGCCTCGGACTACCCCCCTCGGAGTGGGCACCGGGCAACACCGCCCCCATCTCCTTCGGCCAGGACCAGGTAGTCTCCAACGCCTTCGAGATGGCCCTGGTCTCGGCGACCATCGCCAACGGCGGCGAGAGGATGGCACCACGCCTCCTGCGGGAGGTCCGCTCGCCGGAGGGCGTCCTCCTGGAGAGGACCGGCCCCGAGGCCAGAGAGGAGGCGCTCTCCGAGGAGGCCGCCGGGGAGCTGAACGAGATGATGCAGCAAGTCGTCACCGAAGGCGGCCTCACGCAGGCCGAGGTGCCGGGCGTCGAGGTAGCCGGAAAGACCGGTACCGCAGAGGTCGGGGATGGTGACCCCCACTCCTGGTGGATCTCCTTCGCCCCGGCGGACGACCCCCAGATAGCCGTGGCCGTAATGGTCGAGAACGGCGGGGAGCTCGACGTCGCTGGTGGCGCCGACACCCCGGCCATCCCGGTCGCCACCAGCATCACCGAAGCCTACCTGGACAACGAGGATGAGTCCTAGCCTTGCAGAGTTCTACCGAAAGGGCAGGAGTATAATCCTTTAGCATGCCGCAGCTAGTAGACAACCGTTACCGCATAGTGAGGTTGCTCGGCAGCGGCGGTATGGCCGACGTCTACCTCGCCCACGACGGCGTGCTCGACCGGGACGTGGCCCTCAAGGTGATGAGCGGCCGCTACTCCGGGGACGAGGAGTTCGTGGAGCGCTTCCGGCGCGAGGCCCAGAGCGCGGCGGCGCTCTCCCACCCGAACATCGTCTCGATCTACGACCGGGGAGAGAGCGAGGAGGGCACGTACTACATCGCCATGGAGTACATCTCCGGCGGCACCCTCAAGGACCGCATAAGGCAGCGCGGGGCTCTCCCGGCCCGCACGGCGGCGGAGGTGGCGCTCCAGATCGCCGAGGCGCTGCGGGCCGCCCACGACCGCGGCGTAATCCACCGGGACATAAAGCCCCACAACATACTCATAACCGAGTCCGGGGACCTCAAGGTAACCGACTTCGGCATCGCCCGGGCCGCCTCCTCGACCACCATGACGAGGACCGGCTCGATACTCGGCACGGCCCACTACATCTCCCCGGAGCAGGCGATGGGCAAGCCCGCCGGTCCCCAGAGCGACCTCTACTCCCTGGGCATCGTCCTCTACGAGATGCTCACCGGCCAGCTCCCGTACGACGCCGACAGCCCCATAGGCATCGCCATGAAGCACGTAAACGGCGTCCCGCCGCTGCCCAGCGGGGTAGACCCCTCGATCCCGGAGTCCCTGGACGCCGTGACGGCCCGGCTGCTCTCCAAGAGCCCCGACGACCGCTACGGCGACGACGCCGAGCTCATAGAGGACCTCGAACGGATCAGCAACGGCTCCGGCCCCGTCGCGGCCACTGCGGCGGTGCTCGCGAAGTCGGCCCCCGCGGACGCCGGCGAGCAGACCGCCAGGATCTCCCCCATAAACCGCCGCGCCGCGCCGCAGAAGAGGCCCCGCCGGGTAATGCCGGTCTTTCTGGCCGTGGCCGCCGCGGTTCTTCTGGCCCTGCTCGGCTGGGTGGCGTACGACCTGCTCCGGGGCGAGGAGACCCCGACCGCAAACCTCGTGGCCGTGCCGGACCTCGAAGGCCTGGCGCTCGAGGACGCCCAGGGGAGGTTCGGGGAGAGCTTCGACATAGCGGTAGAGGACCGGGAGGACAGCGGAGAGCCGGTCGACACCATACTCAGCCAGGACCCCGAGCCGGACGACTCGATAGAGGAGGGCGCGGAGATCTCCGTGGTGGTCAGCGGCCGGCAGATGGTCGAGGTGCCGGGCGTGGTGGGAGAGAGCCAGGAGGCGGCCCGGAGCACGCTATCCGGCGAGGACTTCGAGGTCGGCGTCGAGACCGAAGAGAGCTCCGCGGAGGACGCGGGGCTCGTGGTCGAGCAGTCCCCCTCCGGCGGCGACGAGGCAGAGCTCGGCTCCGAGGTAGAGCTCGTGGTCGGCGAAGGTCCCGCGGACGTCGAGGTCCCGGACCTCTCGGGGCTCTCCGTCTCCGAGGCCGAGGAAACCCTGGAAGCGGCGGAGTTGGAGCTCGGGGACGAGCAGGAAGCCGCGAGCGACGAGGTCCCGGAGGACGAGGTTACGGACCAGGACCCCTCCCCCGGCTCCGAGGTAGAGCCCGGCACCGAGGTGGACGTAACGGTCAGCACGGGACCTGAGCCCATCAGCGTTCCGGCCGTCGTGGGCCTCGGCCTGGAAGAGGCGCAGCAGAACGTCGTCGATGCCGGCCTAGACTACGCGCTCCAGGAGGAGCAGAGCGCCCAGGCCGAGGGGACCGTGATCTCCACGGACCCCGCGGCCGGTGAGGATCTGGAGCCCGGGAGCACCGTCCTTCTGACATACAGCGTCGGTCAGCCGCAACCCGAGCCACAGCCCGCACCAGAGCCACAACCCGAGCCACAGCCCACACCAGAGCCACAACCTGCACCAGAGCCACAACCCGAGCCACAGCCCACACCAGAGCCGCAACCTGCACCAGAGCCCCAGCCGCAACCCGCACCAGAGCCCCAGCCGCAACCCGAGCCACAGCCAATCCCCGAACCCGCACCGGCTCCCTCTCCGGAACCGTCGCCGGGGAACGGCGGTGGCGGCAACGGCGGCAGCGGTGGCGATGATAACGGCGGGGAGCCGCAAGCCCCGGAGATACCGAACGTAGAAATACCGGACATAGAGATACCGGAAGTACCGAGCCCGCTCGGCTAGCCGGAGGGCAGGTCCCCGGCGCAGGCCCTTCTAGTTCTCCTCCAGCAGCTCCCGGCCCACGTAATCCCTCAGCGAAGAAGCCGGTATGACCTGCGGAGGGTCCACCTCTACAAAGCTGTGCCGCCCCAGGGCGTTCTCCTTGAGCCACTCCTCGCTGACCCGCTTGGTCCGTTCGAGGTCGTAGCCGGTCTCGTAGTACGTGGTCCGGAGCTCCCCCGGGCTCTCCGCGAGCTCGACCACGAGTATCGGGTACTTGCCGGGCGAGTAGGCCCGGATCTTTACCTCGTCTCTCATCCCCTCGGTCATGGGACAAGTCTATAGGAGGCCGTGTGCCGTTGGAAGCCCGGCGGAGCCGTACAGGGCCCATGATAGAATTTCACCGTATGAGAACTTCAGATAAAACTTTGATTTGCAGGAGGAGAACCCGTGACCCATCCCAAACCAAAAGGCGAAGAGAATGATCCGGAGAACGCCGGTGGCACCGCCAGGAAGGCCGTCGAAGACAGCGAGAAGCTCTCGATGCACCGCCTCCCCCCCGAGGTGTTACCCGAGGAGCTACTCCAGAAACGTCTCGGGCGGCTAGATACTCGCAGGGCGCTCGCAGACCTCTGCAAGAGCGTACCGGGGCTGGACGAGATCCTGCTGCCCCGGGGCATCCAGGCCGATGCCCTGACCCGGAAGTCCGGCGGGACCTCCGCCCTGCTCAAGAACGTCTCCCGCAGGATCATGCAGGACGCCGCCGCCTGGGGCGCCTTCCGGAGCGCCATCGCGGACCAGATCCCCTCCGAGACCTTCGAGGTGCTGCAGAGCGTCTCGGCGGAGGGTTTGGAGGAGTTGAAGGCCACGCACACCGCTGAGGGTCTTCTCTTCGCCGCGCTCTGCGGGGACGAAGAGCCGGACCCGCAGACCGTGGAGCTTCTAGTAAACACCTGGAAGGAAGAGAACCAGAAGGCTGAGAAAGAAGCCTCGGACACCGCCCGGACAGAGGAATTGGAGAAGGAGCTAGAGCGTCTCAAGAGGGAGAACGAGCAGCTCTCCTTCGCCTCCCGCGCCGCAAACGAGCGGGCCGCGGCGCTCGGTGGGGAACTGGAGACGCTACACGGCGAGCGGGAGGATGCCTCTTCGCGGGTCAAGAAGGCCGAAGAGGGGACCGCGGAGGCCCGGGAGTCCAGGGAGGAGTTGAACGCCCAGGTCTCGGCGCTCGAACGCCGGGCCGCAGACCTGGAGAAGTCCCTCGGCAGCGAGCGCAGCGCCTACTCCAAGGCGGCCGAGCGCGTCGAGGAGATGCACGAGGAGCTCGGCTGCGTGGCGGCCGAGCGAGACAGGATAAGGGACGCCCTGCAGAACGCCCGCTTTACGGAGAAAGGCTTCGGGGAACTCCTGATCCGGGCGGTCAAGAACGAGGTCAACGCCCTGCCGAACTCCGTGGAGGCCTCGGCCCGCACCGCGCAGCTCCTGGAGTTCATGGGCAAGGTGCTCCAGTCCCACTCCGAGCTCCGTGAGCCGGGTACCTCCGGCCGCTCGGGAGGCGGTACCCCGGGAGAGACCGACGACGCCCCCGAAGATTCGGAGCCTTCGTCACCCGGCTCACGGGTTGGAGAGGAGGACCACACCCCCGAGCCCTCTCTCTCCAACGGCGAGAGGACACCGAGGAGCGTAGAGCCGCCCGTAAAACCCCGGCCCATGCTCTCGTTCCGGGCGCTCGGCGGGGCCGGGGAGGTCGGCGGCAGCAGTCACCTGCTGGACTTCGGGCGGAGCCGCGTCCTGGTAGACGCCGGCATCAAGCCCGACGGCCGGTGGTCGGCGGCCCCGGACTTCCGCTCGCTGGAGAAGCTGGACGGCGCGGTCATCACCCACGCGCACCTCGACCACTGCGGGGCGCTGCCGCTCCTGTGCCGGGACCGCCCGGAGGTCCCCATCTACTGCACGCCACCCTCCGCGAAGCTCATAATCGCGGCGCTGAACGACCACGCGGCCATGGGCGGCAGCCTGCCCGGCGGCCTCCCTATCGGCGAGGTGCGAAAGAGCTTGGTGCCCGTGCCCTTCGGCAAGCCCTTCAAGATAGGAGATGTCAGGGTCACGTTCACCGAGAGCGGCCACATCCTGGGGGCGGCGAGCGCGCTCTTCCAGTCGGGCTCCGCGACGACCTTCCACACCGGTGACATCTGCCTCGAGGACCACTTCTCCATACCCTCGGCGCGGCTGCCGGACGTGAGCGACATAGACCTCCTCATAATGGAGGCCACGCTCGCCGACCGGGGCCACCAGCCCTTCTCCGACTCCGTACAGACCATGGTCGACGTCATAAACGAGACGACCGTCGAGAGGGATGGTAAGGTCCTCATCCCGACCTACGCCCTCGGGCAGGCGCAGGAGATCATCCTCGGCCTCAAGCACTTCGGCCGGGAGTACGGTCTGGAGCGCGACGTGTTTATCTACGTGGACGGCTCCGTAGTTACGACCTCCGAGCGGCTCTACGCCGAGCAGCTCGGCTACATGAAGCCCTACCTCCAGCACTCGGACCCGAAGGAGATCTTCTTCTCGGAGAACATCCGGGCGGTGGCGAACGACGACGCGGCGCGGGAGAGGATCCTCTCCAACCCCTGCGCCATTATCGCCTCCCCGGTGACGATGCAGGGCGGGGCGAGCGCCTTCTACCGCAAGCGGCTGCAAGGCTCTCCGGAGAACGCGGTGATACTGCCGTCTAACGCCGCCACCTACGGGAACGGCAGGGGCGTCGAGGAAGAAGAGTGGCGGGTCGAGCGCGTGAGCTTCGCCGCCCACTGCACCAAGCAGGACCTCCTGAGCATCACGGAGAAGCTGTCGCCGCGCCAGATAATCCTGGTCCACGGCTCGAAGAGGAGGATCAGCGACCTCGCCGACTACCTCTCCCCGAGCCACAAGATCCACACCCCCGCCGTCGGGGAGACGGTCCGCACGGTGCTCTGATGGCGGCGGAGCGCCCGGCGACCCTGCCGGAGGTCACACCCCTCGAAGAGGCCCGGCCCGGGCGGCCGGAGAACGCCGTGGGGATCGGTGAGTTCTGGTACGAGCCGGAGGTCTGGACGCTCCCCCTCTCCCCCGCCTCGCGAGTCCTCTACGCAAGCCTCTGCTCCTTTGTCCCGAACGGCAAGATAAACCGCCGCGACCTCCGCAACGCCCTGTCGGAGAGCACCGACGCGGAGGTCTCCGGTGCCCTGGAGGACTTGGTCCGCCACGGCCTGCTGGAGCACTCGGCAAGGGGCGGTTACACCGTCCGCTCGGTAGAGGACTTCAGAGGCTAGACCTGCTACCTCGGCGGCCCGCTAGCGCGGGAGGCGCAGCTCGGTGGGGAAGTCCCTCCCGTCCATGAGGTCCGGCAGCGTGTAGCTCGCCCCCGCGGACCACCGGCGCCCGGCACCACCGGTTAGCGCGGCGAGGTCTACGAGACGGCCCAGCATCCTGAGGCAGAAGCCGTTCAAGACTTCCTCCGGGTCTCCTACCCGGCCGCGGGCCTTCTCGACGAAGACCCCCCGGGTCTTCCAGAGCCCGTCGCCGTAGACGGCGAAGGTCTGGCAGGCGTCTTCGCCCACCACGTCGGACCAGCCGAGGATACGTCCCGAGTAGCCGGAGGGTGCGAGGCTCCACCGGCTGAGGTCCTCGTGCATGAGGTCCTCGTCCGTCTCGGCCGCCGCGCCCCGCAGGAGGCCCAGCGTGAGCCGGGCCTCGGCTCCGGGCCCGGCTGCGGCCCGCAGGGTGAAGATCCCCTTGTCGGTCATGGCCTCCGTCTCGAACCCGGCCTGCCGGCCGAGCCCCGCGGCGTGGTCGAGGCCCGCGGCCAGCCTACCGAAGAGCCTCCCGGCGGCCTCCCCGGCCTCCTTTGCGACTGCGAGGGAGCGGTCGGCATCCTCCCGGTAGCGCCGCAGCCGTCCGAGCGCGGAGTCCTCGAAGCCCACGGCCTAGCCCCGGGCCCAGAGCCGCAGCAGGCGGTCTGCGAGGCCGGGCAGGAGGGTCGCGGCGGTCACGAAGACCCTGTCGGGCAGGGTGACGTACACGTCCCGCCCGCCGCTCTCCGCAGCCCGGGCTATCTTCTCCGCCACCCTGCCGGGCGTCACGCCCCTGGGCCGCCAGCCGCGCTCCTCGTCCCTGGTGCGGCGGGAGTTCTTGGAGAACTCCGTGCGCGTCGTGCCGGGGTAGACGCTCGTTACGGAGATGCCCCTCTCTGCTACCTCGAGCCGCAGGGCGTCGGAGAGGGCGTTCAGGGCGGACTTGGTGGCGCAGTAGCCACCGACCTTCGGTATGGCACGCTTGCCGACCACCGAGGAGACGTTGATGATGCGCCCGCCCTCCCGCATGTGGGGCAGCGCCGCCTGGATGCAGGAGAGAGGCCCCAGGAGGTTTACCTCGAACACGTGGCGCAGGTCTTCGGCCCTCAGGTCCTCGACCCTTCCCGAGAGCCCCACACCGGCGTTGTTCACCAGAATGTCGATGCCGCCGAGCTCTCCTTCAACCCTCCCGGCCAGCGCCTCCACAGAGGCCCGGTCGGAGACATCGGTCCTCACCGCGAGCGCCCGCCCGCCGGAGGCCGATATCTCACGCTCCAGGAAGTCCAGCCTCTCCTCCGCCCGGGCCGCGAGCACGACCGTCGCGCCCCGGTGGGCCAGGGCGCGGGCCGCGGCCTCCCCGATGCCGCTCGAAGCTCCGGTTACTACCGCCACGCGGCCTTCCAGGGTCCTTTGCATATCCCCGTATACTAGCGGTTATATACTGTCTCTGTGGAAGGCTCGCGCAAGATACTGGTCGGGGTGACCGGCAGCATAGCCGCCTACAAGGCGCCCTCGGTGATCCGGCGCCTCCGGGAGGCCGGGTTCGAGGTCGAGGTCGCCGCAAGCGAGGCATCCCTGCGATTCGTGCCGGAGGAGACCCTGGCGATAGCCGCAGGACGTCCCGTCCACACCGAAGAGACCTGGTGGGCGCGCTCTGGACGGGTCGAGCACGTGGAGCTGGCGCGCTGGGCGGACCTCGTGGTGGTCGCACCGGCCGCCGCCGACGCGCTCGCCCGCACCGCCGCGGGCCTCGGCGACGACCTGCTCACGGCGACGGTCCTGGCCGGGACGCGGCGGGTCCTCTGGGCACCGGCCATGAACCCGGAGATGTGGGAGAGCCCGGCCACCCGCCGCAACGTCGAGACCCTGAGGGGCTGGGGTCACCTCTTCGTCGGACCCGCGGAAGGGGCGATGGCCTCGGCGGCGGAGGAGCCCGGGGTGGGACGGCTCGCGGAAGAGCCGGAGATAGTAGCCGCCGCGGAAGAGGCCCTGTCGGAAGGCTCGGGTTAGCCGGACCGTACTAGCGGTCTTCGAGGAGCCGGAGTACCTCCGGCAGCAGCGTCCGGGTGGTGCTGAGAGCCTCGCCCGCGTAGATCGTCTCCCGGCCCGACCAGTCGCCGAAGTAGCCCCCGGCCTCGCCGAGCAGCGCCGGGAAAGGCCCGCAGTCCCAGGGGTTCATCACGGGGTCCAGCATCAGCTCCAGCCGCCCGGTAGCGACCAGCGCGTGACCGTAGGCGTCGGACCACCCGACGCGGTAGTAGGTCGCCTCCCGTATCCGCCGCCAGGCCTCCTCCCGGCCGTGCTCCTCGAAGCTCGCCGCGTCGGTAAAGGAGACGATGCTCCGCTCCAGCCTCTGCGTACCGGCCACGCGCCGGCGCCGCCCGTTCAGGAAGCACCCGCGCCCGGAGGCCGCGTAGACCATCTCGTCCAGGGCAGGGAAGTAGGCGGCCCCGACCTCGCAGGTGCCTTCTATCTCCAGCCCGATCAAGACACCGTAGAGCGGCACTCCCCGCACGAAAGATTTGGTGCCGTCTATCGGGTCCACGATCCAGCGGTGGCTGCCGTCTACGTTGCCTTCTTCCCCGTACTCCTCCCCGACCACCGCGTGACCGGGGTACCGGGCCGATATGCGGGCCCGAATCAACCGCTCCGCCTCGCGGTCCGCGACCGTGACCGGCGTGTCGTCCTCCTTGAGCTCCGCCTCCACCCCGGCCCCGAAGTACCCGAGCGTCAGCCGCCCGGCCTCGTAAGCGGTCTCCACGGCGAAGTCCAGGTAACCGTCGAGGTCCAACCCCTCATCGCCCACGCAGGTAGTCCTTCAGCGCGTGCTCGGTGCTCGGGAAGGCGATCTCCCCCCACGGTATCTCGTTGTGGGCGAAGCTCCTCACGGCAAGGGTCTCGTCCAGCGCCCGGGGCTCCCCTCCCGTGGGCCGGGCGCCGAAGACCACGATAGCCGGGACCTGCCCCTCGTAGGAGTAGAGACCGATCACCCCGTCGGTCTCTATCTCTATGCCGCTCTCCTCCAGCACCTCCCGCTCGGCCGCTACCTCCGCCACCTCTCCCCGCTCCACGAAGCCGCCCGGGAACGTCCACTTGCCGTAGCCAGGCTCTATGTCGCGCTGTATCAGCACTATGCCACCTTCCCACTCGAAGATGGCGCCCGCCACGAGCTTCGGCCCGAAGTAGAACACGAAGCCGCACTTCCGGCACACCAGCCGCTCCGGCTCGCCGGGCTTCAAGAGCCGGCTCTCCAGGCGCCCGGCGCACAGCGGACAGAACTTGTACTCGGGAGGGTTCAAGAACTCCTCAATGTGCCGGGTCTACACGCTGCATGGTAGACTACCGGCAGTGCGGACGTAGCTCAGTTGGTAGAGCGCCAGCTTCCCAAGCTGGAGGTCGCGGGTTCGAAGCCCGTCGTCCGCTCTCCTCCCGCCTATCAGCAAACCGGAGCGCCGTCCCTCCTTCGGGGCGGCGCTCCGGTTGTGGTAGAGCACGGAGACCCTGAGGCCGACCGTTAGCCGCCGTTCCTCGCCCCGTTGCGGTTGCCCCGGAGCTTCCGCATCAGCCACTTCGCGGGGTCGTAGTACTCGTCGGCGACGCGCTCCTTGAGGGGGATGATGGCGTTGTCGGTGATCTTGATGCCCACCGGGCAGACCTCCGTGCAGCACTTGGTGATGTTGCAGTACCCGACGCCGCCGCGCTCCTCATGGAGGTACTTGAGGCGGTTCTGGTTGTCCATCGGGTGCATCTCCATCCACTGCGCGCGGACAAAGAAGCGGGGGCCGGCAAACTCGGCGTGCTTGTTGTGGGTCCGCAGCACGTGACAGACATCCTGGCACATAAAGCACTCGATGCACTTCTTCGGCTCGTAGAGGCGCTCCACGTCCTCCTCGTACATCGTGAAGGGTGCCTGCGCGTCGCTCGTGAACGGCGTCATCGAGCGCGAGACCTCGTAGTTCCACGAGACGTCCGAGACCAGGTCCTTTATCACCGGGAACGCCTTCAGGGGGTGTACCCGGATCTCCTCCCCGTCGTACTCCTCCATGCGGGTCTTGCACAGGAGCTTGGGCTTACCGTTGATCTCGGCGCTGCAAGAGCCGCAGTGGGCCGCCTTGCAGTTCCAGCGCACGGCGAGGTCTCCCGCCTGCTCGGCCTGGACGTTCAGCACGGCGTCGAGGACTACCATGCCCTCGACCATCGGGAGCTCGTACTCGACCTCCTCGCCACCCTCCGCGTCGCCCCGGAAGATCTTCAGCTTCGTGGTCTTGCCGTTCTCACCCGCCGTCCCATTGGCGTTGGCGTGCGCCTGGGGGGCCAATCCCCCCCCGTCGGCGGTCCTGTCATCCATCTATAGCCCTCCTAAAAAACTCTGCTGCATCTCCGGGCTCAATCTAGAACTGGCTCTCCGCGCCGCGGCGCTCTCCACCCGCGGAGTCCACGACCTTCTCCCGGAACAGCTCGGAGAGGTGCTCTGGCATCGGCGGGATCTCGCGGGGCTCGATGCCGATCTCTCCCTGGCCGTCCTTGCTTACGATGAAGTTCACCCGGCCGAGCTCCTCATCGGGGCCGTCGTAGTCGAGCCTCCACTGTGCCCCGCGGCGCTCCTTGCGCTCCAGCGCGGTCCGCAGGATGATCTCGGAGATCTGGACCAGGTACCGGACGTCCTGCGCGGTGTGCCAGCCCGGGTTGAAGAGCCGCGAGCCCTGGACCCGCAGGCCCTCGAGCCGGTCCTTGAGCCCGAGCACCTTGCCCAGCCCCTCCTTCAAGGAGTCCTCGGTCCGCATCAGGTTCGCGTGCTCCATCATCACCGACTGGAGCTCCTGCTGGATCAGGTACGGGCTCTCGGTGCCCGCCTTGTTCTCGAACGGCAGGAGGACGCGGCCTATCTCGGTCTCCACCTCCCGCTCGTCGGTGCCCGCCGAGTGGGTGCTCTCCAGCACGTACGCAGAGGCCCCCTCGCCCGCGCGCCGGCCGAAGACGAGGAGGTCCGAGAGGGAGTTGCCACCGAGACGGTTCGCCCCGTGCAGCCCACCCGCGACCTCGCCGGCGGCGTAGAGACCTGGCACGGAGCTCGCGCACGTCTCCGGGTCGACCTTGACCCCGCCCATCGTGTAGTGGACGGTCGGGAAGACCTCCATCGGCTCCCGAGCGATGTCTATGTCGGCGAGCTTGAGGAACTGCTCGTGCATCGTCGGGAGCTTCTTGATGATGTTGTCGTACCCGAGGTGCGTGATGTCGAGGGCTACCCCGCCGTGCTCTGTGCCGCGGCCCTCCTGCACCTCGGTGTAGTTCGCCCGGGCGACCACGTCGCGCGAGGATAGCTCCATCCGCTGGGGGTCGTAGCGCTCCATGTACCGCTCGCCCTCGGCGTTCTTGAGGAGGCCGCCCTCGCCGCGCACACCCTCCGTGACGAGGAGGCCCCGCACTCCGGGAGGCCAGACCATCCCCGTCGGGTGGAACTGCATCATCTCCATGTCCACGAGGTCCGCGCCCGCGTCGTAGGAGAGCACGACGCCGTCGCCCGTGCCCTCCCAGGAGTTGGAGGTGACCTCGAAGATACGGCCCCAGCCGCCGGTCGCCATGACCACGGCCTTGGCCTTTATGTAGATGAACTTCCCGGACTCGCGGGTGTAGGCCAGGGCACCCACGACCCGTCCATCCTTCTTGAAGAGCTTGGTGACCGTGGTCTCCATGTAGACCTTGGACTCCGTCGTGAGCACCTTCTCCTGCATGGTCCGGATGAGCTCTAGCCCCGTGCGATCCCCGACGTGGCAGAGCCGCCGGTAGGTGTGGGCGCCGAAGGGGCGCTGGGAGATGCCGCCCCGGTCCGTCCGGTTGAAGAGCGCGCCCCACTGCTCCAGCTCGTAGACCCGCTGCGGAGCCTCCTTGGCGAAGATCTCCGCCATCTGCCAGTCGTTTATGAACTTCCCGCTCTTCATGGTGTCCATGAAGTGAGTCTGCCAGCCGTCCTCCGAGTCCACGTTCCCCAGGGCCGCGGCTATCCCGCCCTCGGCCATGACCGTGTGCGCCTTGCCCAGAAGGGACTTGGTCACGATGCCGACGGAGAGGCCGTTGTCCGCGGCGGCTACCGCGGCCCGCAGGCCCGCGCCCCCGGCGCCGATGACCAGGACGTCGTGCTCCTGGACCTCGTACCTCTCGCGGGCCCCGTTGGCGTTCGCTCCGTTCCTGTCCATATCTATCAACCTCTCCGCTTCAGAATATCCGGAGGTCTGTTATGACACCCGCTTGCAGAAGCCTTATGTAAAGATCGGCGATCAGCAGCATAAAGAGGCTCGCCCACGCCCAGGAGGCGTGCTGGCCGTTTATCACGCTGACGCCGTTGTACGTCTTGCGCCGTAGCTTGCGTAGGAAGTTCTCGCTCCTGACCTCGCTGCCGGTGCTTCCGCCGCTCTTGACACAAGAGTAGCAGTCTTTGTTCCCGCCCACGAGGTGCCGGAAGGAGTGGCAGGAGAACGTGTACCCCGAGAGGAGCACGATGTTGGTCAGGAGTACGAGGGAGCCGATGGTCATGCCGAAGCCGCCTTCGGGGAAGAAGGAGACGGCCGTCTCGTACCAGAGGAATGCGACAACGATGATGGAGCCGTAGAGGAAGTAGCGGTGGATGTTGTTGAGGATGAAGAGCGCCCGCTCTCCGTTGTAGTTGTTGCCCCGCGGCTCACGCTCCTGGGCCTTGCTGGAGCATGCCGGCGGGTCCCAGAAGAACGCCCGGTAGTAGGCCTTACGGTAGTAGTAACAGGTGGCCCGGAAACCCAGCGGTATCCAGAGCACCAGCATCGGTGCCGTAACCCAACCCGGCATCCAGCCGGGTATACCGACCGGCGGTGAGTAGAACGGAGACAGGAGGCTCTGGTACTGCCCGTCGGGGCGGAAGAACACCACATACATCGCGTAGACAGTGAACAGCACCAGCACGGTGCTTACGGTGATGGGCCCCACCCACCAGGGCAATCTGTTCTTGGCGGCCGTTATGCTTGCCAAATCCCGCTCTCCCTTCTAACGAACAACCGTTCAGAACCCACTCTGTGACAGAGCCTCACGTAGACAGCCAGTATAGATTATTCCCGGGTACGAATTTGTGAATCCATTCCAGATCGCCGTTCCAGAGCGGTAGCCCGTCCGAGTCCGCGCCGGGACGGGCAAGGGCAGGGCCGTCCCGTAAGCCGGATTCTGTTCTATCCCGTCATCCATCTCCGAGAGCCTCTTGCTGCTCTCGGGCCCGGGACCCGGGGAGTCCCCGGGTCCCGGGCTGCACCTACCAGCCCCGGACACCCGGCAGAAGCCGGTTGCCGGGGCAATTTGGCTTGCTCGCGCCGGTGTTTACCTGGCCGGCCCCTCACGGGAGACCGCCGGTGGGCTCTTACCCCACCCTTTCACCCATCACCTGTGCGCCGGCTACCCGGGTAGCCGGCGCCATCGGCTGGTCTGCTCTCTGCTGCACGTGACGTGACGGGGGGCTTGCACCCCTCCGTCCCTCGGGTTATTGACCCGAGCGGTCTTTCTGAGCGCCGTCCGCCGGAGCGGAGCGGGCTCGCGCGAGTCCGGACTTTCCTCTGCGCCCTATCCGGACGCAGCGACGGGTCAGACGGCCCTTTTGCCCTGCCGGAATTATACAGTACGTCTGGTACGCTCGGGGTCTCTCCCGCCTCTGCCGGGCCTCACGAGGACCATGCTGGTCGGGGTCAGGTAGAGCTCGATGCGGTCAGAGTCCCGCCACCGCGCGTCCCACAGCGGGTCGTCGGCGACGGCGGGGTCGAGCCAGACACCGGGCGGCTTCCCGCTCTCCACGACGCCTTCGTAGGAACTGTACTCCCGGGGGTTCGCGAGGCTCTCGCTCAGCGCCCATCCCGACTCTTTGCGGTAGATGGCGTTGCGGGACCTGAAGGACTGTACGGAGGAGGGCGTGGTGCCTAATGCGCTCGCGATCCAGTCGTCGCTTCTACCCTCCTCGACCCAGCGGCTGATGTCCTTCGTGAACTTTCTCAGAGAGACCCTCTGGTTTATACCCATTCGTCCTCACCACCCGTGATCGATGTTGTAAGTGTACTACCGGAGATGCATAGCGTGCAAGTGAGCCGGTTCCCAAGGGGAGAAGGGGGTTTTGTTGTAGACTCGGAATATGGAGCTAGAGACTTTTATAGACTATGGTACGGAGGTCCTGCGGATAGTGCCGCTCATCCTGGCGTTCTACATACCGGCGCTCATGGGCGCGGCGATCCTGCGGGAGCGCGGCGAGGGTTACAAGAGGAAGTCCATGCTGATATTCGCCATCGGGTTCGGGCTGATACTGTTCTTGCAACTCTACCTTCGCACGGTCTCCGCCGCGCAGGTGATAGAGACCATCTCCATCTCGCTGCTACAGATGCTGGTAGCTCTCTTGCTGGCCTTCTTTACCGTATACAAGCTGGCCGACTAACCGGGGCTATCCCCGGCTCCTCCCTACGTGCCTCGGTTCTTGACACCCTCCAGCGCGGTCTTCACTTCTTCGCGGTCGCGGTCGAGGGCGTAGAGCCTCATGTTTGCCCGGGCCTCCTTGTAGGGCTTCACGTGGGTGGGGGTCAGGTAACCGGACTCCAGCATGGCCCCTATAACCTCCCCGATCTCGTCCTGCCCAAGCTCCAACTCACCGCGCTCGTCCAGCTCGCGGATGCCGCTGAATATCTCCACGAACGACGCGGGCTGCTGGAGACCCGAGATGGTCTGACAGACGGTCCTCAGCTCGTAGGGCGTGAGGTCCTCCAGAAGGTCGAAGGTGTGCTCGGTCTCCGGGGACGCCTTTGCTGCAGGCTCCGCTACCTCGGCCGGGGCCTCCTTCACGGCCTCCCGCCGGTCGGCCCGGCCGTTCTCCTGGGGCTCCTTCGGCGGCCCGGCGGCGAGGTCGGATTCTCCCTGAGCCGGTACTACCTCGTCGGGCAGGTAGACCTGTAGCTCGAAGTCTTGGTCTACGGTGTTCACCAGGCTCCGGCGTTCGGCCTCTACCACGAAGTCCTTGAACTTCTTGAAGCCCTGGTTGCGCTCGTCGAACGAGCCGAGCTGCACGATCATCTGCTGCTTTACCTGGCCCAGGACGCGGGTCTTGCCGCCCTTTTTCAGGGCCGTTACCGCGCGTACGAGCTCTTCGTAGGGGTCGGCCTGCTCCTTCTTGGGCGTCCGGTCGCGGGCGCGGGCCGCCCGTTCCTCCTCGAGGAGCGAGGCGTAGGAGATGAAGTGGTCCGCGGACTCTATCAGGTGGTAGGAGGTCGCCTCGGAGACCCCGATCACGACCACCGTCTTGCCCTGCGAGCGCAGCAGGCTCACCAGCGGGATAAAGTCCCCGTCGCCGGTCACCAGCACGTAGGTCCCCACCTGCGGGTGCTTGTGCAGGAAGTCCGAGCACTCCACCGCCAGCATCACGTCTATGGAGTTGGTCCGGCGCTTCTGGGACTTCCCTCCGGGGAAGTAGCGGGCGGAGATGTAGCGCGGCGAGATGCCGTTCGAGTACAGCGTCGGCGGCGCGCCCCGGAAGTCCCCGTCCGTCCAGTCGGCGTAGGCCGAGGAGGAGACTACCCTCCCGTACTCCTGAGCTTTCTCCAGGATAGCAGAGACGTTCGGCTTCGAGTTGTACTCCGTGACCGTGGAGATGTAGATGTTCTCCCAGTCCATGAAAATTGCCAGGTCTTCGGGCATAAGGCTTCCTCACGTAGGAGAGGGACCCGGATCTCGGGTCCCTCTCGGTCATCTATACATTGTAGTTCTTTTGCAGCCGGATCGCGGTCTGCGAGAGGGTCTCCTCGTCCAGGATAGCCTCTATCCACAGCACGCGCTCCTCGTCCTCTATCTCTTCGGGCAGGTCGAACCGGACCAGCATGGTAGCGGGTTCTTCCGTGCCGTCGAGGAGCACCGATTGCTCTTCGGACTCCTCGATCACGTTTCCCTCCTCGTCGGCGACGATGAACCGGGCCCACCGCTCCTTGCCACCGGCGTGCTCGCAGCCCTCGAACTTGGCGTAGACCACGAACGACGTTCCGTCACCGCTGGTCCGGATCTCGTCCATCACGCCGAAGAGCGTTATCCGGCCGTCGAGCTCCGTGTAGCCCTCGGCGAGCACGAGCGCCGTGCACTCTACGACACCCTCGCAGGCTTCCCCGGAGTTATCCATGTCCCACACCCCCGTTCTCCGAGCCGTCCACCTCTGGCGCTGGGCCTTCACTGACGGAATCCTCGCCGATTATCTCCTCCAGAGAGAGCTCGTCTTCGGCCTCCTGGCCCGCGAGGTCCGTGGAGGAGACGACCTTCGCCAGCGCGCTCACCGAGTCCCCGGAACGGAGGTTCATCACCTTTACCCCCTGCGCGGTGCGGCCCTGCTGAGAGACGGACTCTGCCCCGAGCCGTATCGTGGTCCCGAGGTTGGAGACGATCACCAGCTCGTGAAGCTCGGGGTTGACTACCCTTACACCGGCGAGCTTACCCCGCTCCCCGTCGGTCTTCATGGCGATAACCCCCATGCCCCCGCGGCCCTGAGCCCGGAACTGCGAGAGCGCCGTCCGCTTGCCGAAGCCCTTCTCCGTTATCAGGAAGAGGTCCGCCGCGTCTGAGACCACGTCCATCGAGAGCACATCGTCGCCGTCCCGCAGGGTAATGCCCTTGACCCCGCCCGTGGCCCGGCCCATCGCCCGGGTCTCGGTCTCGGGGAACCGGATGCCCATGCCGTTGCGGGTTACGAGCACCACCTCCTCACCCCCGGAGGCCTCGCGGACGGAGATTAGCTCGTCGCCGTCGGAGAGGTTTATGGCGATGATGCCGTCGTTCTTGAGGGGCGTGTTGTACTCGCCGAAGGCGGTCTTCTTTACGATGCCCTTGCGGGTGGCGAACATCAGGTAGTCGGCCTCCCCGAAGTCCTTGGTGGCGATCACGGTCGCCACGTGCTCGTCCTGGGCGAGGGGCAGTAGGTTCGCCACGTGCCGACCCTTGGCCGTGCGGCTCATACGGGGAAGCTGGTGGACCTTGAGGCGGTATACCTTGCCCCGGTTCGTAAAGAACAGCATGTAGTGGTGGGTGGTGGTGACGAAGAGGTGCTCGATGTAGTCGCCATCTTTGAGGTCCATGCCGCTGACGCCCATACCACCACGGCCCTGCTTGCGGAAGGCGTTCACGGGCACGCTCTTGAGATATCCGCCGTTGGAGATGGAGATGACCATCTCCTCCTCGGCGATAAGGTCCTCTATCTCGAAGTCCACGCCCTCGTCGGCGGTGATCTGGGTCCGCCGGTCGTCCGCGTAGGAGGCCCTCACGTCCTGCAACTCTTCCTTTATGACGCCGTAGACCTTGTCGTCGTCGGCGAGGAGGCCCTCGAGGTACTCGATCTTCTCCATGAGGTCCTGGTGCTCGGCCTCGACCTTCTGCCGCTCCATCGCGGTCAGCCGCTGTAGCCGCAGGTCCAGTATGGCCTGGGCCTGGCGCTCGGAGAGCTCGAACTGCTCCATGAGGTTGTTGCGGGCCGTCTCCACGGAACGGGACTTCCGGATGGCCGCCACGACCTCGTCGAGGTTCGACAGGGCTATGAGCAGCCCATCGAGGATGTGCGCCCGCGCCTGCGCCCGGTCGAGCTCGTAGCGCGTCCGGCGGGTGATGACCTCGAACTGGTGCGAGACGTAGTGCTTGAGGACCTGCTTGTAGGGGAGGGTCTTCGGCACGCCGTCCACGAGCGCCACCACGTTGACCCCGAAGCTCTGCTGGAGCTGGGTATGCTTGTAGAGGTTGTTCAGAACGACCTTCGGCACGGCCTCCCGCTTGAGCTCTATGACGACGCGCATCCCCGTCCGGTCGGACTCGTCCCGGAGGTCGGAGACGTCCTGCAGCTTGCGCTCCTTGACGAGCTCGGCGATCTTCTGCAGCAGGTAGCTCTTGTTGAC
>JACCZN010000132.1 GCA_013695915.1 Rubrobacter sp. | reverse complement strand
CCGGGGCCTTCGCGGCGGCGGGCTCTGCGGGATCGCGCTGCCTCTCCAGCCGCACCTCGAACCAGAAGGTGCTGCCCACACCCGGCTCGCTCTGTACCCCGACCTCACCTCCCATCAGCTCCACTAGCTGTGTGGAGATGGCGAGGCCGAGGCCGGTGCCGCCGTAGCGGCGGGTGGTCGAGGCGTCGGCCTGGGAGAAGGGCTCGAACAGGCAGCCCCGCTGCTCGGCCGTCATCCCGATGCCGGTGTCCCGGACCTCGAAGCGCAGCGTGCAGGAGCCCGGCGCCTCCTCCACCGGCTCGACGAGGAGTACGACCTCGCCCTCCCCGGTGAACTTGACCGCGTTGCCCACCAGGTTGTTCAGAACCTGGCGCAGGCGGCCGGGGTCTCCGCGCAGCGCCGTCGGGGTGCCGGGCTCCACGAAGCTCGCGAGCTCCAGGCCCTTGCCGTGCGCCCGCCCGGCGAACGCGGTCGCGATCTCCTCTACCACTGCCTGCAGGTCGAAGTCTGTGGTCTCCACGAGCATCTTGCCGGACTCGATCTTGGAGAAGTCCAGGATGTCGTTGATGACCGCGAGCAGGCTCTCGCCCGAGTCCCGGACGGTCCGGGTGTACTCCCGCTGCTCGCCGTCGAGGTCGGTGTCCAGGAGGAGCTCGGTCATCCCGATAACCCCGTTCATGGGGGTGCGGATCTCGTGGGACATGTTCGCCAGGAACTCGCTCTTCGCCCGGTTCGCCGCGTCGGCGTTCGCCCGGGCCTCTTCCAGCTCGGCGACGGTGCTCGTGAGCTGTACGGTCCGCTCCTCGACCCGGCTCTCCAGGCCTTCGTTGAGCTGGCGGACCTCCTCCTCGGCCCTCTTGCGCTCGATGGCCGTGGCGAGCGTGTTGGCCGCGACCTCCAGGAACCTCACGTCGTCCCCGGTAAAGGCCCGCTTCCGGGTGGCGTGCGCGCCCAGGACACCGAAGGGACGGTCCCTGCCCCGGATGACGATGCTCATGCCGCTGATCACGCCGTGCTCGTGCAGCAGGGCCGGTCCGCTGAACCGCGTCTCCGAGCGCAGATCCTCCACGACGACCGGCTCCCCGGAGGTCAGGGTGTAACCGGCCTGGGAGTCCGGGCCGGTCCCCAGGGTAGCCGTCCCCACGAGCCCCTCCTTCCAGCCCACGCCCGACCGCAGGAGCAGCTCGTCTCCGCCCGGGAGCAGCTCCAGGACCTTGCAGTAGTCCACCTCCAGGGTCTCGCAGAGGACCTCCACGGCCCGGTCCACGAGGTCTGTGAGGTCCCCGCCTTCCAGCGCCATCCGGCCCAGCTCGGCGGCGGCGGCCTGCTGGGCGGCCCTCGCGCGGATCTCCCTCTCCTGTTGCTTGCGCTCGGTAATGTCGCGCAGGGCGACCACGCGGGCGGTCTGTCCCCGGTACATGGAGTACCGGGCCTGGACCTCCACGTCGAACCGGGTGCCGTCTTTCCTGAGCCCCACGCTCTCGTACGGCTCCTCGGAGCCGGAGGAGATGCTGTTGCCGGTCACCTCGCGGTGCTCGGGGGCCATGAACTCCGTTGCGTGCATGCCGACGGCCTCCGAGGAACCGTAGCCGAACATGTCTACGAAGGCCTGGTTTACCTCCAGGGTCTTGCCGTTCGTGTTTATGGCGATCCCCTCGAAGGCCGCCCCGGAGAGACTCTTGAAGCGCTGCTCGCTCTCCCTAACTGCTTCCTCCGCACGCTTGCGCTCTGTGATGTCGGTGATCGAGCCCGCCATCCGGAGTGGGTGCCCTTCGTCGTCGCGCTGGGCCTTGCCCCGGCCGAGGCAGGCCCGGTACTCACCGCTCGCGTGCCGCATCCGGAACTCCTCCTCGTAGGGCGTCCCGTGCTCCAGGTGCGCCTGCACGCCGTCCAGCACCCGCTGGCGGTCGTCGGGATGGAGGAGGCCCGCGAACAGGTCGAAGTCTACAGGGGCCTCTTCGCGGGAGAGGCCCAAGATCTCCAGGAAGCGGTCGTTCCAGAAGACCTCGCCGGTCCGGACGTCCCAGTCCCAGATGCCGTCGTTGGAGCCTTGTAACACCAGGCTGTAACGCCCCTCGCTCGTCCGCAGCGCTCTCTCGGACTCCCTCCGGGCTGTCGCGTCGCGGGAGTTGACGACTATCCCGTTTATGGCGGGGTCCTCGAGCCGGTTGGCGCCCACGGCTTCCACGTAACTCCAGGAGCCGTCCGCGTGCCGGATCCGGTAGCCCACCTCCCGGGTAGCGCCGGGGCTCTGCGCCAGCCCGGCGAACACCCTCGATGCCTCATCCACGTCTTCGGGGTGGATGAGATCGAACGCGCTCCTTCCCACCAGGTCTTCGGGGCGGTACCCGAGTACCGGCTCGACGGCCGGGCTCTCGTAGCGGATGGTGCCCGCGCCGTCCAGCACGGTGATCACGTCGGAGGCGTTCTGGACGAGAGAGCGGAACCGCTTCTCGCTCGCCCCGAGGTCTTCGAGGGCCTCCCGGAGCTGGGCGGTGCGCCTCTCGACCCTCTGCTCCAGCTCTTCGTTCAGCTCCCGGACCTCCCGCTCCCGCCGCTTGCTCTCGGTGATGTCGCGGGAGTTGAGCACGACGCCGCCCACGGCCGGGTCGTCGAGCAGGTTGTTACAGCGCGACTCCATGTGCCGCCAGGAGCCGTCCGCGTGCCGGATGCGGAGCTCGGTAGACGAGATGGCATCCGGGTCTCTCGGGAGGCCGTCGAGGAAGCTCTGCACCCGCGCGGCGTCGTCGGGGTGTACGAAGCCGGGGAGGTCGTCCCCTACGAAGTCTTCCGGCTTGCGGCCCAGCACCCGCCCGACCGCCGGGCTCGCGTAGCTCACGGTGCCGCTCCCGTCGAGGACCAGGACGACGTTGGACGAGTTCTGGGTCAGGGCGTGGAAGCGTTCCTCCTCCCGGTGACGGTGCAGGTCTTCGCTCAGGTCCGCGCGCTCCAGCGCCAGCGAGACCTGGGCGCCGAGGGTCTCGAGTACGTACTGGACCTCGCCGGGGAGACCGGAGTCGCTGGCCACCACGACCCTGCCTTCGAACCGTCCGTGGACGAAGAGCGGGACCATGAAGAGCGTCCCCAGCTTGGTCTCGAAGCGGAAGGCGTGCCGGAACCCGGCGGCCTCCTCGGGAAGGACCTCGACGGGCCGTCCCTCGGTGAGCGGGACGCGTATCCGGTCGGGGAACTCGCGGATGTAGGTCTCCTGGCCCTCGATCTCCGCCGCGCGGTCGCCCGACGCGCCTACGCAGTGGTCCTTCTCGTCCGTGCCGGACCATATGCTCACCCGGGTCCCGGCAGCTTCGTCTATGAAGGGAAGGACGGCCTCCAGCGCCGCCGCGTAGATGCGCTCCCGGTCCGGGGCCGCGACGAGCGCGGCGCTGGCGCTCCTCAGGGCGCTCTCCCGAGCGACCGACTGCTGCTGTTTCGTCAGGGTCTCCCGGAGCTCGGCGGTGCGCCTCTCGACCCGCTCTTCGAGGCTCTCGTTCAGCTCCCGGATCTCTGCCTCCGCCCGTTTGCGCCCGGTGATGTCCTGGACCTGGGCTACGAAGTACAGCGGGCTGCCCCCCGAATCCCGCACGAGAGAGACGCCGGTCGAGGCCCACACAGTGTGGCCGTCGGCGTGGATGTAGCGTTTCTCGATCTCGAAGCTCTCGATCTCACCGTCCCGCGCCCGCCGCGCGTGCTCCACGCTATCGTCCACATCCTCCGGGTGGGTAACGTCCCGGACGCTCAGCGCCAGCAGCTCCTCTTCGGAGTAGCCGAGCATCCGGCATATCGCCTGGTTTACCTTTATGTAGCTCATGGTGCGCGGCTCTGTCAGGACCATGCCGGTGGCCGCACGATCGAAGGCGCTGCGGAATCGTTCCTCCGCCTCGCGCAACTCTTCTTCGGCTCTCTTGCGCCCGCTGATGTCGCGGATAACCCCCACGAACAGCCGCTCTCCGCCCTCGTTCATCTCGTTCAGGGAGAGCTCCAGCGGGAACTCGGCGCCGTCCTTGCGCAGCCCCGCGAGCTCGACCGTGCCGCCGATTACGCGGGCCTCCCCGGTCTGCAGGTAGCGCCTCATGCCCCTGGCGTGCGGCTCCCGGAAGCGCTCGGGCATCAGCGTGCCGAGGGGCCGTCCCAGGACCTCGGCGGCGGCGTAGCCGAAGCTCTGCTCCGCCCCGGGGTTGAAGGAGCGGATGAGGCCGTCGGCAGAGGCGGTTACGATGGCCTCGGAGGCCGTGTCGACTATCGTGCGGTACCGGTCCTCGCTCTCTTGCAGCTCGCTCAGGTCCCTCTGACGGCGGTTGTGGACGACCTGAAGGACCGCGCCGAACGTGATCAGGAGTCCCATCGCCACCAGGCGGGTCCAGAGCTCGTGCCCGAACTCCCCTGTCGGATAGAGCAGCAGCTCGTCTACGAAGGTGTTCTGCCCGAACACGAAAGCGTCCACGAAGGACTCCAGCACCCAGGCGAGGACGGCGAGGCCCACGCCTGCCAGCAGCAGCTTCTTGCCTCTGAGCTTCTCCGCCAAACCTCGCCTCTCCCGCTCTCGCCCGCCGGGGACGGACCTCTCCCTATGTAACCTCTACAATGTAGTTATCGTACCATCGGCGGATTTCTTTACCGTGGGGGTGGCACCCGCGCTCCGGGGGCTAGGTGCAGGGGAGGTAGACGGTAAAGGTCGAGCCTTCGCCGGGGGTGCTCTCCACGGTGACCCGGCCGCCGTGGTTCTCGGCCACGTGGCGGACTATGGAGAGGCCGAGGCCCGTGCCGCCGGTCTCCTTGGAGCGGGCCTTGTCCACCCGGTAGAACCGCTCGAAAAGCCGCGGCAGCTTCTCCTGCGGCACCCCGATGCCGGTATCGGCGACGCGGACCTCTATCTCCTCCCCGTCGGAGGAGCCGGTGACCTCGATACGGCCCCCCGGCGGGGTGTACTTCACGGCGTTGTCCACGAGGTTCGTGAACATGGAGGTGAGCTGGGTCTCATCGCCCTCTATGGTGTAGAGCGCCGACTCGCCGTAGCGCCTCCAGAGCAGGGAGATGTCCTTGTGGCGCGCGGTCTGGCGCATCCGCGAGAGCACGACCATGAGGACGGAGCGCACGTCTACGGGCTTGGGGTTCGTGACCCCCTCCTCGCTCTCCAGCCGCGCCAGGTCCAGGAGGTCGGTTATGAGGCGGGAGAGGCGGCCGGTCTCGCTCTTTAGCTGCGAGGCGAAGACGCGGGCCTGCTCGGGGTCGTCGTCCAGGGTCTCGACCAGGCTGTCCGCCAGGAGCTGCAGGCTCGTGGCCGGGGTCTTGAGCTCGTGCGAGACGTTCGCCACGAAGTCCCGCCGGATCTTGTTGAGCCTGTTGATGTCCACGGGGGTTTCATACCCTGTTGGCTCCCGATCATTCCTCAACAGAGGGCTACCGTCTCGGATCGGTCTTCACCCCCGCGCCGCCGGAGCCTTCCCCGGGCTCCCGGCTCTCGGGGGCGCGAGCCTCGAAGCGGTAGCCCCGGCCCCGGACGGTGTGGATGAACTCGTAGGAGGACTGGGCGGAGAGCGCCGCCCGCACGCGCCGGATGTGGACGTCTATCGTGCGGGAGGAGCCCACGTCCGCGTGGCCCCAGACCTCCCGGGCGAGCTCCTCCCGGCCCTTGAGCTCCCCGGGGGCGGAGGCCAGCGCCACCAGGAGCTCGAACTCCTTGAGCCTCAGGTCCACCGTCTCATCCCCGACCCGGGCGGTGAAGTTCTTGGTGTCGAGGTGCAGGTCACCGGCCTCGATTACCCTGCCCCGCGCACCGGAGTTTGCGCTCCCGGAGGCGCCCAGGCTCCGCTTGAGGTTCGCCCGGATACGGGCTACCAGCTCCTTCATGCCGAAGGGCTTGGTCACGTAGTCGTCGGCCCCGGCTTCGAAGCCCCGGACCTTGTCGTCCTCGGCGTCCTTGGCCGTGATCATGACTATCACGACGTCCCGGTCGCTCTCGCGGATGCGCTCGCAGACCTCTATGCCGGAGTCCGTCGGGAACCCCGGGAGCATGATGTCGAGCAGTATGAGGTCCGGCCGGAGCTTGCGGGCCATCTTGAGCGCCTCGCTGCCGGTGGTCGCCTTGTGTACCCCGAAGCCCTGGCGGGGCAGGTTGTAGGAGAGGGTGTTGAGTATTACCGCGTCGTCCTCGACTATCAGGATCTCTGCCTCGTTCTCGGCCATACCTCACCAACTGGAGCCTGGCGGTCAACCCGCAGAGTATATCCGGTGTGGCCCACTACTTCACCCGCTCTCCGGCTCTCCCAGAGCCCCGCCGGAAGAAAGACGTCCCGCGAGAGCTTCCGTGTCCGGGCGAAGCAGGTAAAGCCGCTCCCAGGTTCTTCGGGAGCGGCTTTACCTTGTCCTGAAGACCTTGCTCCGATTCCTCCTGTAGTCTTATACATAGTACTGTATGTGGTACTATACAGATATGGCGGGAGACGAGAGGCTGATCCGCAAGATGAAGCAGGGGCCCAAGAACATACGGTTCGAGGAAGTCGACGGGCTTCTGAGGAGGCAGGGGTTCGAGGTGGGTCAGCCGGAGGGTGGGAGTTCCCACTACACCTATCGCCGCGAGGACGGGATCAACATAACGGTGGTGAAGCCGCACGGTAACAAGAAGACGGTACACCCGAAGGCCATAAGGCAGATACTGGGGTTGTTGGAGCTATAAGCGAGGTGAGGACGATGAACGACAAGACGCTCGAATACTACATGGGCCTCCCCTACACCGTCGAGGTCACACGCGACGAAGACGGTTACTTTGCACAGGTAGGGGAACTGCCGGGCTGCATGACCTACGCCGACGAGTTCGCGGAGCTGGAGCACATGGTAGAGGACGCCAAGAGGTCCTGGCTCACCAGCGCGGTACGCCACGGAGACCCTATTCCTGAGCCTGATAGCAGAGAGTACTCGGGAAAGATGAACCTTCGCATGCCGAAGAGTTTGCACATGGCCCTGGCACGTAGGGCGGAGCGGGAGAACGTATCGCTCAACGCTCTGATGGTCATGCTGCTGGCGCACGAGCTGGGCAGGAGCTCTGCCGGGGCCTCGGTCTTCACCGTCGAGCGCGGCGGAACCCCTGCCGGTTAGGTCGAGAGCAGGTGTAAACGAGGTCCCGGCAGAGCCCCGCGACGAGCCCTCCGGGTACCCGGAGCAGCGCTCCACGGCTGGAATGCGCCGGCGGCTCTCAGCTAGAATGCTCCCGGTCGGGAGAACGGGGGGAGGAGCCGCGCTGGAGATACACGTAGATACCGTCACCGTCCACCCGGAGCGCACCTTCACGATAGCCCGCGGCTCGTCGGACTCTTTCGAGCGCGTGATCCCGACCCTCCGCGAGGCCGGGCTCTCCGGCCGCGGCGAGGCGGCGCCGACCGGCCGCTACGGGCAGGACGCCGCCGGCGTCGCCGCCGCTCTCCGGGGCGTCTCCGTCCGGGACCCGTGGGACATCGAGGGCACCCTCCGGTCGAACGGCTCCCTGCCGCCGAGCGGGCTCGCGGCCCTAGATGCGGCCCTGTACGACCTCGCCGCGAGGAGGCTCGGCGTCCCGGTCTACCGGCTGCTCGGGCTGGCGCGCCCGGAGCCCGTCACCGCCTACACCCTCGGGATCTCGGACCCCGGCACTACCGTAGAGGAGGCGAGGCGGCTCTCCGGCCGGTTCCCCATCCTGAAGGTCAAGGTCGGCGGGTGGGAGGAGATCGGTACGGTCCGGGCGGTCGCGGAGGCCGTGCCGGGAGCGGAGCTCTGGGTGGACGCCAACGAGGCGTTCTCCTCCGCGGAAGCCGTGGAGGCGGCGGGGGAGCTTGCGGCGGCGGGGGTGGCCGTGATCGAGCAGCCCACCCCCGCCTCGGAGGGGCCGGAGGCCCTGCGGGCGGTGCGGGAAGGGGCGGGCGGGGTGCCGGTCGTGGCCGACGAGAGCTGCCTCACCGCCCGGGACGTACCGCCGCTCGCCGGGTGCGTGGACGGGGTGAACGTCAAGCTCGCCAAGTGCGGCGGCCTGCGGGGCGCGCTCGCGGTAGTCCACACTGCCCGGGCCCACGGCATGCGCCTCATGCTCGGCTGCATGGTCGAGACGGCGCTCGGTATCTGTACGGCCGCCCAGGTCTCGGGCCTCTTCGACTTCGTGGACCTGGACGGCTCGCTGCTCCTGGCCGACGACCCGTTCTCCGGCCCCGCCTACGACGGCGCCCGCATGATACTCCCCGAGACCCCGGGCCTCGGCGTGGAGGGACCGTAGTGCTCCGGGGACCGGAGGATGCCCCCTCGCGCCGCTACGTGATCCTCTCCGAGGGCTGGTTCGCAAACCGGCACGCAAAGACGGCCCACGGGCTCCTCCGCTACGGCCGGGGCGGTCCCGGTGAGGTCGCGGCGGTCCTCGACTCCACGCTCGCCGGGCACCGGGCGCGGGACGTCGTGCCGGGTATCCCGGAGGAGCGGGACGCGCCGGTGGTAGCGACGTTGGGCGAGGCGCTCGCGCACTCCCCGACCTCCATCCTCGTGGGGCTCGCCCCGGCAGGCGGGCGGCTGCCGGAGGCCTGGATGGAGGTCCTCCGGGAGGCGGCCGGAAGGGGGCTGGAGGTCGTGAGCGGCCTGCACCAGCGGCTCGCGCCGGAGCTCACGGGGGCCACGGTCTGGGACGTGCGGGACGCGCCGGAGGACCTGCCGCTCTTCTCCGGCGAGGGCTTCGGGGTGGGGCCGAAGGTCGCGCTCACCGTCGGGACCTCGAGCGCCGTCGGCAAGATGACCGCGACGCTCGAGATAGAGCGGGCCGCCCGGGAGCGGGGCGTCGGGACGGAGTTCGCCGCCACGGGCCAGACGGGCGTGGTGATAGCCGGGTGGGGCGTCTGCGTGGACGCCGTGGTAGCGGACTTCGTGGCGGGCGCCGCCGAGAGGCTCGTGGTGGAGGCCGCGCGGACCTCGCCGGAGCTCGTGCTCGTCGAGGGACAGGGCTCTATCGGGCACCCGGCCTACTCCGGGGTCACGGCGGGCCTCCTGCACGGCTCGTGCCCCGACTGCCTCGTGCTCTGCGCCGACGCTTCCGCGGAGGAGCTCGCGCCGGGCGTTCCGAGGCCGGGTCCCGCTCTCGTCGCCCGCGTCTACGAGGAGGTCGCGGCGCTCGTGAAGCCCGCGCCCGTGGTGGCCGTGAGCGTCAACACCCGGGGCCTCGGCGAGGACGCCGCGCGGGAGCTGGTAGAGGAGACCGCCGCGGCGACCGGGCTCCCGGCGACCGACCCGTTCCGGGGCTCGGCGGCCCCGCTGCTGGAGGCCGTCCTGCGGGCGCCGAAGACCGCTGCCGCCGGACTCTAGCGGCACAGCGGGTGTAACCAGAAGTTTACCTTGCAAGCATAAAGATATGTTAGACTCCAAGTGTGGCGAGATGCTTGACTCTCAACGCCAGCTACGAGCCTGTGGCCCTGGTGCCGATCAGGAGGGCCATAGTCCTCGTCGTCTCGGAGAAGGCCGAGATCGTCGAGGCTCACGTGGAGCGGCGGTTCCGTTCGGAGAACGCCGAGTACCCGTACCCGCTCGTGATCCGGCTGGTCAAGTACGTCGAGATACCGCGGCGCCTGCGGCGTCACGTGACCAACACCATCCTCTTCGCCCGGGACCACTACCGCTGCCAGTACTGCGGCAAGCACCGGGAGGAGTTGAACCGCAAGGAGTCTCTGACGCGGGACCACGTAAAGCCGATCTCCCGCGGCGGGAAGGACACCTGGGACAACGTGGTTGCCGCCTGCACCAAGTGCAACGCCCGCAAGAGCAACCGCCTGCCGATGGAGTGCGGCATGTACCCGAAGACGACCCCCAAGGAGCCACGCTACGTGGTCATGGTGTGGTACTCGCGGGGGCTGAACGCCGTCCAGCGGCGCTACGTCGAGCAGTTCTACGGGGAGCCCGCGTTCTAGTGGCCGGGCCCGTGGCGCGGCTTGCTATAATCTGCTCTCGCTGCCGGAACCGGTAGGGGCGTCCGGGGCCGCGGAGGGTTTCGCGGGAGGTCCGGTAGGGTACCCGTAGAAGGCCGAAAAACTCGACGTCGAGATCCTGACTGGGTAGGGCTCTTTGAACTACGATAACTTCGCTGACGCGGCAGAGAGGATCACCTCGAACGTCGAGAAGGCTATCTCGGGCAAGCGCGAGGGCGTCTCGCTGGCGGTCACCGCCATGATAGCCGGCGGGCACGTGCTCATAGAGGACGTGCCCGGCGTCGGGAAGACCCTGCTCGCCAAGGCGCTCGCCCGGTCCATAGAGGGCGAGTTCCGGAGGATACAGTTCACCCCGGACCTGTTGCCTTCCGACGTGACGGGCCTGAACGTCTACAACCAGGGCGACTCCTCCTTCGAGTTCTGGGCGGGGCCGGTCTTCGCGAACGTGGTGCTGGCGGACGAGATCAACCGCGCCAGCCCAAAGACCCAGAGCGCGCTGCTAGAGGCGATGGGCGAGGGCATCGTGACGGTAGACGGCGACTCGCGGCGGCTGCCGCAGCCGTTCGGGGTTATCGGGACGCAGAACCCGGTGGAGCACGAGGGCACGTACCCGCTGCCCCACGCGGAGCTCGACCGCTTCATGATCAAGATGGACCTCGGATACCCGGACCTCGGGGCCGAGATGGACCTTCTCAAGCTCGCCAGGGATCCCTCCGCGGAGCTCGAGCCCGTGATCGGCCTCGGAGACTTTGTGGAGATGCGGCGGCTGGCGGAGGAGGTCTACGCGAGCGAGTCCGTGCTCTACTACGTGGTCTCCGTGACCTCGGCGACCCGCGAGCACGCGGGCGTCCATCTCGGCGCATCTCCGAGGGCGAGCCGCATGCTGCTCGCCGCCTCCAGGGCCCGCGCCGCCGTACGGGGCCGGTCCTACTGCACCCCGGACGACGTCAAGGCCCTCGCACCCTACGTCCTGTCGCACCGGATCATACCCTCCGCCGGAGCCCGCCACGGGGCGAACGGCCACGGGAAGGCGGTGGACGTGGTGCGGGAGATACTCGGCTCGGTCCCGGTCACCGAGGCGGTCTAGGTCGTTTGCGGGGGGCTCTGCGGAAGGCGCTCGCTACCCAGGTACGTCCCACGGCCCGCGGCTGGCAGGCGCTCCTCGTCGGGCTCCTCGTGCTCGTGGTGGGGTTCTTTATCGGGACGACGCAGTTCTACCAGCTCGCCTACACGCTCCTGGCGCTGACCGCGGTGGCGCTGGGGCTCGGGCTCTCCTCCTCGAGGGCGCTCGCGCTCTACCGCAAGGTGCCGGCGGGGACCAGGATCACGGCCGGTGAGTCCTCCACCCTCGGGCTGCTCCTGACGAACGAGTCGCGGCTGCGGAGCTCGCCCGTCCGGCTCACGGACCGCATCCCCGAGCGCCGGAGCATCGAGGTACAGCCGGTCGGGGGCGGCGGGGAGTACCTGACGGAGCTGCCCGTGGAGTTCCGCCGCCGGGGGCTCTACGAGCTCGGTCCGGCGGAGGTCCGCTCCACGGACCCGTTCGAGCTGCTGAGCTTTACGCGGGAGACCGGCGGCCGCGCGGAGCTCCTAGTCTACCCGAAGACCCACGAGCTCCGGGGATTTCCCCTTAGAGGCGGCGGCACGGAGGCCGGTCTGCGGGGCTCGCGCTCCCGGAGGGGCGACGAGTTCTCCGGCATCCGGGAGTACCGCCGCGGGGACGACCGGCGGCACATCCACTGGAAGAGCGTGGCGCGCACGGGAGAGCTCGTGGTAAAGGAGTTCGCCCCCGACGCGCCGCTGAGGTACTCGGTGGTGCTGGACCTCCGGAGCGTCCGCGGGATAGGGTTCGCGGCTTCGGAGAGCGAGGTGGAGGACGCCGTCTCGGCCGCCGGGTCGGTGCTCGGCTACCTCTCCGGCGAGCGGCTCGATTTCCGGCTCGTCCTCGGCGACCGGGAGGGCGGGGCTACGGAGTTCGGGGGCGGTGACGCAGGGTTCTGGGAGGCGATGGACCTCCTGGCCGTGGCGCGGCCGGACGGCAGGGAGCCCCTGGAGGAGGTGCTCCGGGAGAGAGGGGAGGAGCTCGGCGAGGGTGCGGTGCTGGTCTGCCGCGACAGCGCCCTCGGGGAGGTCGGCGGGCTCGCCGGGGCCTTGAGCGAGCTCTGCTCGCGGGGCCTCTCCGTGGTGGTCGTGCTCGTAGCCTCGCACACCTACCGCGAGCAGAGTGAGGCCCGCACCCGGGAGAGCGAGGCTTCCTGTATAGAGAAGGCCCAGAGGCTGGAGCGAGCCGGTGCGGCCGTGCGCGTCGTGCGGCGGGCCACCGGGGCTGCCGGGCTCGGGGAAGAGCCCGTGCGGGGGGCGAGCTAGCGTGGGGGGCGTCGCGGCCCGGCTCTCGCTGTACGCCGCCGTCCTGGCCGGGGTGGCGGCCTTCGCCCTGCTCTTCGAGGAGGGCGGGGCGGCCTTCGCCACGATGGCGGGGGCCGGGGTGGTGGCGCTCGTCGTGGGGTCTGCCGGGGTCTACCGGTTCCTGTTGCTGCCGCCCGTAGCCGCGCTCTACACGCTGGTGGCCGTCTACGGGCCGCCGCCCCTGTTCTCCGCGGCGGGTTGGAGGAGCCTGTTCTCCGAGGTCCGGGTGGACCTCTACGAGGCGGCGGGCATCATGTACCTGCAGCCGGTGCCCTACGAGGCGCACCCCGGCCTCTTCGTGCTCCTGGTACCGCTGGCGGTGGCTGTCGGCGTCTTCGCCACCTCGGCGACCCTGTACGAGGGAAGCCCGATCTTCTCCATAGCCATCCTCGGGATCACGCTCGGCACCCTGAGCACCGTGAGCTTCGAGGTCGGCGTGGGGGCGTACTTCGCGGTCTTCCTCTCGGCGGCCGTCGGGCTGCTCCTGTTCACGGGCTCTCCGGGACGGCGCTCCCGGAGGGACGAGCCAGCCGGGGGCTGGCAGCGGGGTCTCCTCGCGGGAGCGGCCGTGGTCGTGCTCGTGACCACGCTGCCGCAGACCCCGCTCTCCGACGCCGCGCTGCGCCAGGGGTTCGTGGACTGGACCCGCATCGGGGCCGGCGACACCTCGCGGCTCGCCACGGAGGCCGACGTCGGCGACTACCTGAACCAGGGCCGCGAGACGGAGCTCCTGCGCGTGCGGAGCCCGGAGCCCCTGCTCTGGCGCGGCGGCACCCTGGACCGGTTCGACGGCGCCCGGTGGTCCTCGACCACGAGGCCCGGCGAGGAGAGCGGCGAGCAGGTGGCCTCCGGCGTGGAGACCAGCGCCGTCGAACAGCGGTTCGAGGTCCTCAGCGCCGAGACCGAGATCCTCTTCGGGGGCTACAACGTAGCCGCCGTCTCCCTCTCCGGGGCCGAGCAGGCCTCGGACGGCTCGTGGTCCATGGGCCGCACCCTCTCCGAAGGGAGCTCCTACCGGGTGCTCTCCGAGGTCCCGCAACCCACCGACGGGCAACTGCGGGGAGCGGGTACGAGCTACCCGGAGGCCGTCGGGGAGAGGTTCCTCCAGATGCCCGAGGACCGGCCCGCGGTCATCGGGGAGACGGCGGAGAGGATAGAGGCCGAGTACGATACCCGGAACCCCTACGAGACGGCTCGCGCCATCGAGCGTTACCTCGTCCACGACGGCGGCTTCACCTACAACCTCGACGTCAGCTACCGCCGGGCGGACCGGGCGATAGAGGAGTTCCTCGGCGACGGCCGGGAGGGTTTCTGCACCCAGTTCGCGACCTCCATGGCGCTCCTCCTGCGCGACATGGACGTCCCCTCGCGGGTCGTCTACGGGGCAACCGCGGGCGAGGAGGTGGGCGAGGAGGAGTACGTGGTCCGGGGGCGCAACATGCACACGTGGGTCGAGGTCTACTTCCCCGGCGTGGGCTGGTACCCGTTCGACCCGACGCCCGGCATCGGCGTGACCGCCGCGATGGAGGAGAACGCACCCCGCGAGGACCTGGGTTTCGGGGAGCAGGGCATCATGCCGGGTAGCCCCGAGCCCGGTCAGGACGGCTCACCGGAGACCACCGGGCCGTCGGAGGACGAGGCCTCCGACGGGGCGGGCGGGGATGCGGTAGACGAGGGCGCCCCGGCCTGGCCCTTGTACCTGATCGCCCCGGCGCTCCTGCTCTCCGCCGGGCCGCTCGTGAAGCGGGCGCTGCTCTCCCGGGGCCGCCCGGAGGACTACCACGGGGACCTCACCTCCCGCCTGGCGGACGTGCTGCCGCCGGGTACGGCAGCCCCCGCGCGCTCCCCGGCGCTCACGCCGTCGGAGCGCGTCCTCTACCTCTCCGAGGCCGCGGGGCTCGGAAGAGCCCCGTTCGAGGAGTTCGCCCGGGCGTACTCGGACCACCTGTACTCCCCGAACCCCGGGGCCCGGGTCTCCACCGCGCACCGGAGGGCGCTGCGGGAGTACGGCCGGCTCCCGCTCTGGCGGCGAGCCCTCGGTGCCCTCAACCCCGCCTCGCTCCTCCACCGGGGAGGGCGCGCCCTGTCACGGGCCGTCGCGCGGGGGGGCAGAAGGCTGCGCAGCGGTTCCGCGAGGCTCCGGAGGACCGCGAGATGGGTCCGGTCGCCGCGTTGACCTCGTGGAGGAGGGGTGTAATAATCAGGCGAAGGTATTTGACAGGGCTATTAACGGCATTTTCCAGGGGGTGCTGATGGACCAGAAGCAGGCGACTCTAATCACGGTAACCGACAACGCGGCCGAGAAGGTCAAGGCTCTCATGGCCCAGGAGGGCGAAGAGGACCTAGGTCTCCGTATCGGGGTACGGCCCGGCGGATGCTCCGGTTTCCAGTACTCGATCTACTTCGACGACGAGATCAACGACGACGACGAGGTGCTCGAGCTCAAGGGCGTGAAGGTCCTGATCGACGCCATGAGCGTCCCCTACATCGGGGGCTCGGAGTTCGACTACGTGGACGGCCTCATGGGTGCGGGCTTCGCGGTAAACAACCCGAACGTCCAGGGCGGCTGCGGCTGCGGCAGCTCCTTTACCTGCTAGACGCGGGGAGAGTATTCGGAGATACGAAGGCCCGGGGGTCAACCTCCGGGCCTTCTCCGTTCCCGGGACCGGTGCCGGGAGCAACTGCCGGGATGAGACCGACGATTCAGGAGGCTGGGAGCATGGAGATAGACCGGATCGACCACCTCGTACTCACGGTCTCTGACGTGGACGAGACCTGCCGGTTCTACGTGGAGGCCCTCGGGATGCGGGAGACGACGTTCGGCGGGGGCCGCAGGGCCCTGGAGTTCGGCGAGCAGAAGATCAACCTGCACCAGTCCGGCAACGAGTTCGTGCCGGGCGCTCTGAAGCCGGTGCCGGGCTCGGCGGATGTTTGTTTCATCACCCGCCGCTCCTCGGAGGAGGTGCTAGACCACTTCCGGTCGCGCGGGGTCGAGGTTGTGCAGGGGCCGGTCGAGAAGGTGGGCGCCCTCGGACCCATGAGCTCGGTCTACGTGCGGGACCCCGACGGCAACCTCGTAGAGGTATCGACTTACGGGGAGGGACCTGGAGAGGCCTCGGGCTAGTCGCGGTCCTCCTCGTCCTCCTCCGGTCTCTCCGGCGGTCTAAAGGAGACGTCCGGGCTGTCGTCCCGCTCTGCGGTCCGGCGGGGCTTGTAGACCAGCAAGAACCACAGCACGATGACCGCCGCCATGACGGCGAGGACTATCAGGAACTGCACTATCTCCGTGTTCAAGGCTCTCCTTCCGGGCCGGTCACCCGCAGGCGTTCGAGGGCGAGCATCACGGCGGCCACGCCGGTGGAGCTTACCAGCTTCCCGGAAGTGATGAGCCCCCGCACTTCCTCCAGGGGTACCCGGACGGTCTGTAGCCGCTCGTGCTCGTCGGGGTCCTCTACCCCGCGGTGCTCCACGCCCCGGGCCAGGTAGAGGTAGGCCCAGTTGGCCTTGAGCCCCGGGGAGGAGGCCACGGTGCCCAGGTGCTCCCAGCTCCCGCCCGCGTAGCCGGTCTCCTCGGCGAGCTCCCGGTGACCGGCAGCCGCCGGGTCTTCACCACTCTCGACCAGGCCCGCCGGGAGGCCGAGCTCCACCATCTCCAGGGGCGGGCGGTACTGGCGCACCAGCACCACCTCTCCCTCCTCCGTAAGGGGGAAGACGATGGCAGCGTCGGGCCGCTCCAGGACGTAGTAGGCCTCCTTGATGGCGCCGTCGGGCAGCCGGAGACGGTCAGAGCGGAGCGTGAAGTAGGGGGTCTCGACGAGGTTCTCGGAGGAGAGCCTCGTCCAGGCTTCGCTAGGGGCCACCGGCGCTCCGGGTGCCGGCGGCGGAGAGGATCTCCGGGAGGTCCTTGGTAAAGGCGCTCCGGGCCATTATCCGGTCGCAGCCGGACTCCCGGGCGGCGAGGGCGAGGTCCTTCTCTACGTGGGGGAGGAACCCGACCGTCTCCACGCCCTCCAGGGCGGCGTCGGACTTGAGGGTCTGGATCAGGGCCATCGGCTCGAAGCGGCTCGCGGCGAGGTCCAGGACTATCAGGTCCGGCGGGGATTCCCGGGCGGCCGCGAGCAGCTTCTCCTTGCTGCGGGGGAACCGCGCGTCTATCCCGAGCGTGTCGGCGGTCTCGGAGATCTTGCTCCTGAAGAGCAGGTCCTCTACGGCTGCCAGTACTCTCTGTTTCAAAACGTAGACTCCTCCAGTGCTGTAGCGGTGCCTGATGCTCCGGCGGATATCATGCTTACATCTTACCTTCTCGCCGTGGGTTATCCTATCCGGGTGACGAAGCGTTTCGCAGAATCGAGGGACGGGCTCCGCAGCACGAGGGCGACGCTGGCGCACTTCGTGCCGTTCCTGAGGCCCCGCCGCAGAGGCCTCCTCGCGGCTCTCTTCCTGCTTCTCCTCGAGACGGCGACGAGCCTGGCGCTGCCGTGGCCGCTGGCCCTGGCTATCGACCACGTGCTCCGCGGTGAGCCGCTGCCGGGATTTCTGCCCGGCTTTTTCGGGGACATCAGCATCCTGCTCGCGAGTATAGCCTTCCTGCTGATCTTTCTGACCGCGGCGAGCCGGGGGCTGGCCTCGCTGCGGCGCTACCTGCTGAACAAGCTCGGCCAGCAGACCGTCTTCGACATGCGCGAGGCCCTCTACAAGAAGGTCCACGCTCTGGGCCTCGACTACCACGGCAAGAAGCGGACCGGCGACACCATCACCCGCGTGACGAGCGACGTCAAGGAGGTCCGCACCCTGCTAGTGGACTCCATCGTGGAGGTGGGGTCCTCGTTCTTCGTCCTGTTCGGCATGCTCATAGTGATGCTCCTGTTGAGCTGGCAGCTTACCCTGCTCGCGCTCCTGACCGTTCCGTTCCTCTTCTTCGCCGTCCGGCGCTACCGCAAGTCCCTGATAGAGCGGATGCGCGTGGTCCGGACCCGGGAGGGGGCCATAGCCTCCGTGATGCAGGAGGCCATAACCGGCATCCGGGCGGTAAAGATGTTCGGCCGCGAGGACGAGGAGATGGGCCGCTTCCGCAGGGAGAGCCGGGACTCCCTGGACGCGAGCGTGGAGAGCTCGTTTATAGAGGCCAAGTTCAGCATCGTGCTGGGCATCGTCGGGGGTGTGGGGACGGCGCTCGTGCTGTACTTCGGCTCCCGGCAGGTGCTGGCGGGCACGCTCACCACCGGTCAGCTCACGGTCTTCGTGGCCTACCTGGCGCTCTTCCTCTCGCCCCTGTGGGCGCTCACCCGGCAGGTAAACCAGATCGGCAAGTCCCTGGTCTCCGGGGAGAGGATAGTCGAGCTACTGCAGGCCGAGCCGACGGTAAAGGAGTCGCCCGACGCCCGGCCCGCGCCGCCTCTCGACGGCCGGGTCACCTTCGAGGACGTCCACTTCTCCTACGAGGACGAGGCCGGGGAGGTCCTGCGCGGCGTGGACTTCGAGGCCGAGCCCGGCAGCCGGGTCGCGCTCGTCGGGGTCAGCGGGGCGGGGAAGACCACCGTGACGAGCCTCCTCGCCCGCCTCTACGACCCCGGCAGCGGGCGGGTGCTCGTGGACGGCCTGGACGTGCGGGATCTGACCCTCAAGTCCCTGCGGGAGGCCGTGACCTTCGTACCCCAGGAGCCGATGCTCTTCCGCTCGACGGTGGCGGAGAACATCTCCTACGGCAGGCCCGGCGCGAGCCCGGAGGAGATAGAGCGGGCCGCGGCGCTGGCGGGGGCGGACGAGTTCGTGCGGGAGATGCCGGAGGGGTACGATACCCTGCTCTCCGAGCGGGGGGAGAGCCTCTCCGGCGGTCAGCGGCAGAGGATCTCCATCGCCCGGGCCATGCTGCGGGACACGCCGATACTCATCCTCGACGAGCCGCAGTCCGGCCTCGACGCCGAGGCCGCGGAGGCCGTCGAGAACAACTGGCAGTCGCTCACGCAGGGCCGGACGACGTTTATCATCGCCCACGAGCTGCGGCTCGTCCGGGACGTGGACAGGATCCTGGTCTTGGATGAGGGCCGGGTGGTGGAGAGCGGCACGCACGAGGCCCTGCTCTCCTCCGGCGGCCTCTACGCCCGGTTACACTCCCTGCAAGAGAAGCACCCGGTAGAGCCCTGAACCCCGTCCGCGAGAGAGGAGGTGTCGGATGCGAGAGCTTATGGTCCTGTCGATAATCCTGACGCTGGTGGTAGCGGCGATCTACATCTCTTTCGCCCAGTAGCCGCCGGACGGCAGCCCGGAGGGCAGATCGTACTTCCGGGTTACCCCTCCCCGGTAGTCTCCGGGGCCTCCGGTTCCTCCGACTCGCTCACTAGGACCTGCGCTACGCGCGGGCCGTCCACCTCGTCCACCCGGAGGAGGTGGGTGTCCACCCGTATCTCGTCACCCACCTCGGGCACGCGGCCGAGGTGGCCGAGCACCAGGCCGCCGATGGTCTCGAAGTCCTCGCTCTCGAACCCGGCGTCCAGGGCTTCGTTTGCGACGTTTATCGGGATGCGCCCGTCTATCACGTAGGCGCCGCTATCCAGCTTGCGGACCGCCGGTTCCTCCTCGTCGAACTCGTCCCGGATCTCGCCGACGATCTCCTCCAGGATGTCCTCGATGGTTATCAGGCCCTCGAAGGAGCCCCACTCGTCTATGACGATGGCCATCTGGATCTCCTGCTTCTGGAAGTCCTCCAGGATGTTGTCGATCCGGCGGTTCTCCGGGACGGTGAGCACCTCGCGCATGAGCTTGCGGGCCGTGATCCCGGATTCCAGGCTGCCCTCGGACTCCACCGTGCGCAGGATGTCCTTTACGTGGACGGACCCGATCATCCTGTCGGGGCTCTCCTCGTCGTAGATCGGGTACCGGGTGTAGTTGCCCGCGGCGGCGACGGAGACGAGCTTGCCGAGCTGCATGTCCGCCGGTATGGAGACCACGTCCGGGCGGGCGACCATGATCTCCCGGGCGCTGGTGTCCTCCAGCTCGAAGACGCCTTCGAGCATGTTCTCCTCATCTGTGTCCAGGATGCCCTGGCGGGTGGAGGTGGAGATGAGGGTCCGGATCTCGGTCTCCGTGTGAGACTCCTCGAGATCTGAGGCCGGCGGTACCCCGAAGAGCCGCACGAAGGCGTTGGCCGTCCCGTTGAAGACGTACACTGCGGGCCGGAAGATGTAGAAGAACATCTTCATGAACGGCGAGACGAAGAGCGAGGTGCCCTCCGGCCTGGCGATAGCCACGCTCTTCGGAGCGAGCTCCCCGAAGACCACGTGGAGGAAGGTCACTATCGACAGGGCGATGGCCGCGGCTATCAGGTGCGTGGTGCCCTGTGGCAGGTTCAGCCCGCCCATTAGCTGCTCGATGCCGCGGGTAAAGGCGGGCTCGGCTATGTAGCCCAGGCCCAGCGAGGCTATCGTGATGCCGAGCTGGCAGACGGAGAGGTACGCGTCGAGCCTCCGGGTGGCGGTCCTTACCGCTCCGGCGGAGGTCCGTCCCTCCTCCACGAGCCGGTCTACCTGTGTAGACCTTATCCTTACCAGGGCAAACTCCGCGGCTACGAAGAGAGCATTCAAAGCCACCAGAAAGAGCGCAAACAGCACCAACAGGACCTGCACTACCATGCTACTCAGAGTGTCCCTCCAGGGTAAGTGGCGTGTCCGCGCCGCTCCGCGAGCGGCGCGCTAGTACTCGATGTCTCGCCGAGATCCATAATAGCTACGGGAAATATACCATCTTCGGGTTCTTGTTAAAGCCGCTGCAAACAGGGTCCGGGGCCCTCAGTAGAGCAGCTCCTTGTCGAGCTCGTTGAGGAGGTCCTTCCCGGAGAGGTAGCGACGCAGGTTCTCCCGGAAGAGGTCGGCGAGCAGCCGGTCGGTGAGCTCCGGCACCATGTCCGTGGCGTGGGGGCTTACTATTACGTTGCCGAGGTCCCAGAGCGGGCTCTCCTGCGGCAGGGGCTCTTCGCGGAACACGTCGAGCGCCGCCCCGGAGAGGTGGCCGCTACGCAGAGCCTCGACGAGCGAGCCTTCGTCCACCACCCGACCGCGCCCGACGTTGGCGAAGTACGCGCCGGGCTTCATGGCGGCTATGGCCGCCCGGTCCAGCAGTAGCTCGGTCTCCGGGGTGGCCGGAAGCGTCGCGGCGACGTAGTCGGCTCCCGACAGGGCGTCGTGGAGCCGGCCGGTCGGGTAGAGCTCCCCGGCGAACTCCCGGGCGGGGTCGTCCTCCCGGACGGTCCTCTTGACCCCCACGACGCGCATCCCGAACGCCAGCGCCCGCTCGGCCACGGCGCGCCCGATGCTGCCGGTGCCGACGAGGCACAGGGTCTTTCCGTGGAGCGTGCCCGCGAGGTACTGCTGCCAGCGGTGGGCCCGTTTGTTCTCCCGCAGCCGGTCCAGGTCCTTGGCGTGGGCGAGAAAGGCCATGAGGACGAACTCGGCGAGTGGCCCGGAGTACACGCCGCTCGCGGTGGTGATGCGGAGCCCCGACTCGTGGAGCCCCGACTCGTGGAGCCCGGCGCGGGCCGCGACCTCGCCCGCCCCGGCGAAGCTGGCCTGTACCCAGCGGAGGTCCGGGGCCACGGTGGAAAGGTCGTGGAGGTGCGTGCGGTCGAAGTCGTAGAGGACCTCGGCCCGGGAGAGCAGGGAGAGCCACTCTCTTTCGTCTTCTGGCGGGCGGATCCAGCCTTCAGGCCCCTGGTGGTCGCCGGGCCAGCGCGGCGGCGGGAGGAGGTCCGGACGGTAGACCACGCGCACCCGCTCGTCCACCGCCGCTATGCGCCGGATGTGATCCTCCTCGAAGTAGCTCCCAACGACGACCGTAACCAAAGCGGCTCCTTTCCGTCTCCTCCGCAACGTACACTAGTGTTTCATAGCCCTTGCCGGGCAACCCCGAAGACATGAAAATAGGGATGGGTCGCTGCCACCGACGTCGGCTTTGCTTGGTGCCGCCAAAGCCCGTACACCAGTGTGACGCAGGAGCCTTGGGGCACACCAAACTGTTGCTACGAGCACGAATATCAGAGTTGCTACGAGCACGAATATCAGAGTTGCTACGAGCACGAATATCAGATTCTGTATCGACAGGCTCCTCCGGCGGCGACCCTATTTTCATATCAGGTTTTCCTGACCTCCGGCGGGGCGCTTGCTAACCTGTGGGCCGTGGAAGAAGAGCTCGACATACTGGACTCCACGGGAGCCGCCACCGGAGAGAGCGCCCCGAAGAGCGAGGTCCACCGGCTGGGGCTGTACCACCGGTGCTTTCACTGCTGGATCTCGGGCACCGGCTCCGGTGGTCCCTACCTCCTGGTACAGAGGCGGGCCCGGGGCAAGGAGAACTGGCCGGGGATGCTCGACGCCACCGCCGCCGGGCACCTGCAGAGCGGCGAGGAGACGCTGGACGGGCTGAGGGAGGTCGAGGAGGAGCTGGGGCTGCGCGTGGAGCCGCGCCACCTGATACGGCTCGGGACCCGCGAGATCGACCAGGAGATACCCGCCGGCCGGGACCGCGAGTTCCAGGAGGTCTTCCTCCTGCTGGAGACCGTGGACCCCTCGGCCTTCCGGCTCCAGAGGGAGGAGGTCCTGTCCGTGGCGCGCCTGGACCTCGACGCCGTGGAACGCCTGCACGGCGGAGAGGCCGTAACTGCCGAAGAGTGGTCTGCCGCTGGCGAGAGGAGAGAGGCCGAGGTCGGGCTCGGAGACTTCGTGCCGAACGACGACCGTTACCTGCTCCGGGTGGCCCGCGCCGTCCGCGCCGCACGAGCCGGAGGAGCGGCTGCGGAGAGCTTCCGGGAGCCGCCTACCCCCGGTCCTCCAGGAACTCGTTGACCTGCCGGGCGGCGAGCCCGGCCCGCCACCCCGCACCTCTCGCGTCTCTCCGGAGGTGATCCCGGAGTTGACCCTGGCTCTCCGTCGCGGCCTCGGCCGCTACCCGGAGGGCCTGCGCGGCCCCGGCAGCCAGGTGCGCCGCCGCCGCGGCCTCCGAGGCGGCAGGCTCCGGGAACTCCGGGACGGCGCAGGCGGCGAGGTTGGCGAGGTCGGCGCAGCGGAGGGCGGTCTCTACCAGGGAGAAGGCGGAGCTGCCGGACTCCGGCTGCGAGAGGGCCTCGAGCTCCGCTTGCAGGTCCCGCGCCAGAGCACCGACCACCTCCAGGCGGACCGCGTCCCCGGGCGCCGTCCGACAGGCTTCCCGGAGCATGGCGGCCGCCCGCACTCCCGCAGCGCCCGCAGCGCTCTCCGGCGGTTGGCTGTCTCCCGTCGCTCTGGGGCCGCGTCCCTGCATACCGGAAGGATTCTACACCCTGGTACGGCGGAGCCTGCCCGGGTAACCGCTCCTCTAGCTTCTGCAGGCAGGAGGCGGGATCCCGCCTCCAACGTCAGCCGGGCGCGCCGGCTCGGGTCGATTCCTTTACGCCAGGCTCCGCCAGCGCGCCAGAGCCGACTCGTAGTCCTCCGGGGTGTCCACGTCCGGCGGCAGCGTGGCGTCCACCCCGACCCGCAGTACCAGATCCGGGTACGCCTCCATGAGCTTCCACACCGCCTTGTCGCCGTGCAGCCCGCGCAACTCCCCGAAGGCCTCCCGCGCGAAGACGAACGGGTGTCCGGGCTCCCCCCGGTAGGAGCTCACCGACGCCCACGGTCGCTCCCGCCGCCACGCGCAGAGAGCATGGTCTATGAACTCCGGCCTCACGCCCGGCTGGTCCCCGAGCAACAGCGCCAGGGCTTCGCAGTCCTCGCCGGCGGCGTCCAGCCCGGCGAGAAGCGACGAGGCGCAGCCCGTACCGTAGGCGGTGTTCTCGACCACCTCTGCCCGGCCGAAGTCCAGCGCGCTCCGCAGATCCTCCGAGGCCCGTCCGAGCACCACCACGACCCGGTCCAGGCCCGAGGCATTGGCGTTCCTCACCGCCTGCCCGAGCAACGTCGTGTCACCGAAAGGCAGGAGTTGCTTGGGGGAGCCGAACCGGCTGGAACGCCCGGCTCCGAGGACCAGGCCGACTATCCCGCCGCCCATCAGGCGGTGAGGCGGGAGGCGTACTTCTCGGGCTCCGCGTCGAAGGCGCGCTTGCAGCCGGCAGCGCAGAAGTAGCAGGTCTGCCCGCCGTGCTCGCTCGTGTGCCGCGCCGCCGCCACCTCGACGCTCATGCCGCAGACCGGGTCCGTGGCCTCTACGGTTCTGGCGGGCTCTGCGGGCCGCCCGACGCTGTTCTCCCCTCTCAGAGACATTACCTCGGCCATCACGGAGAGCGAGATCCCCTCCTGCCCGCCGGCCCCGATGGGGAGCCCGGCGGGTGAGCGTACGGCTCCGAGTTCCTCGTCGCCGCAGCCGCGGGCGCGCAGCTCCGAGAGCACGCTCCCGGCCCGCCGCTCGCTGGCGACGAGCCCGATGTACGGTAGCCCGAGCCTTATGCCGGACTCGATAGCGTCCTCGTCGAAGGCGCCGAAGGTCGCCACGACCATCCAGGTGTCCCGCGGGTGCGGTGCCTCCGGCTCCTCCCCGGCCCCGAGCCGGACGAACCTGAAGCCGAGCGGCTGAGCCACGACGGCCAGCGTCTCCACCACCGGCGAGTCACCCGCCGCGAGGAGTACGGGACGGGGCAGGAACGGCTCGACGTAGAGGTCCACCGTGCCCTCGCTGGTGCAGGTCATCCGGGCGAGGCGGACGCCCGGCTGGGCGGCGCCGGTGTCGGGTGTGACCCTCACCAGCCGCGGCTCGCCCTCCTCCAGCGCGGCGAGCGCCTCTCTGCGGGCCGTGGGCAGGATGCAGCCGCCGCCGACCCAGCCCTCCACGCTCCCGTCGGGGAGCACGACGGCCCGCTCTCCCGTGCTGGCCGAGGTCGAGGGCTCGGTGCGGACCACGGTGACGACGGCGAAGGGCCGTTCCTGTGCGGCCAGCTCGCTCGCTCGCCGCAGGGAGTCCGTCCGGCGGGTAGAGGTGGAGATCACGCTCAGCCCCCGTTCTCGCGCAGGGCGCGCCAGACCTTGTCCGGCGTCAGCGGCATGTCCAGGTGCTGTACGCCGTAGGGCGAGAGCGCGTCCACGACCGCGTTGACCACCGCCGCCGGAGAGCCCACCGTCGGCGACTCGGCGACGCCGCGCGCGCCCAGAGGGTGATGGGTAGAGGGGGTAACGAACTCGCCCAGCTCGTACTTCGGGGTCTCCATCGAGGTCAGCATCAGGTAGTCCATGAAGCTGCTGTTCAGGTGGTTGCCGTCCTCATCGAACTCGATGACCTCCATAAGCGCCGTGCCGATGCCCTGGGCGAGGCCGCCGTGGATCTGACCGTCCACCACCATCGGGTTGATCCTGACCCCGCAGTCGTCCACCGCGATGAACCGCTTGACCTCGACCTGCCCGGTTCCCCGGTCTATCTCGACGACGCAGAGGTAGGCGCCGAACGGGTAGGTCATCTCCGGCGGGTCGTAGTAGTTGACCGACTCCAGCCCCGCCTCCTCGCCCTCCGGGACGTCGGTGTAGGCGGCGAAGGAGATCTCCTCCATGTTCTTGCCCTGTTCGGGAGAGCCCTTGACCTGGAAACGCTCGCCGGTCCACTCCAGGTCATCCTCGGCGGCTTCGAGCATGTGGGCGGCGATCCTCTTCGCCTTCTCCCGGACCTTGCGGGAGACCATGCTCGTCGCCGCGCCGCAGACCGGGGTGGAGCGGCTGCCGTAGGTCCCGAGGCCGTAGGGCGTGTTGTCCGTGTCGCCCTCCCGGACCTCGATGTTCTCCGCCGGGATGCCGAGCTCCATAGCCACGATCTGGGCGAAGGTCGTCTCGTGGCCCTGCCCCTGGGACTTGACCCCGAGCTTGAGGATCGCCTTGCCCGTCGGGTGCAGCCGCAGCTCTGCGGAGTCGAACATCTCTATCCCCGCGATGTGGCACTGCTTGCCCGGTCCCGCGCCCACGATCTCGGTAAACGTCGAGACCCCGATGCCCATGATCTTGCCGTCCTCGCGGGCCTTGCGCTGCTCTGCGAGCAGGTCCTCGTAGCCCGCGATCCGCAGCGCCTCCTGTAGCGCGCCCTCGTAGTCGCCGCCGTCGTACTCCCAGCCCATGACCGAGTGGTAGGGCATCTGCTCCTTCTTGATGAAGTTCTTGCGCCGCAGCTCGACCGGGTCCATGTCGAGTTCGTCCGCCAAAACGTCCATCGTGCGCTCCATGAGGTAGATCGCCTCGGTCACGCGGAACGAGCAGCGGTAGGCGATGCCGCCGGGGGCCTTGTTGGAGTAGACCCCGGTCGCCTCGGCGTAGGCTGCGGGGATGTCGTAGCAGCTCGTGAAGATCGGGAAGAACCCGGTGGGGAACTCCTCTCCCGGCTGGGCGTGGGCGTTGAACGCCCCGTGGTCGGCGAGTATCTCGGAGCGGACGCCAAGTATCCTGCCGTCTTTTGTAGCCGCGATCTCCCCGACCATGTGGTAGTCGCGGGCGAAGGAGGTGCTCATCAGGTTCTCCGAGCGGCTCTCCATCCACTTCACCGGATGGCCCAGGACAAGAGAAGCCACCGCTCCGCAGACGTAGCCGGGGTAGATCGGGACCTTGTTCCCGAACCCGCCGCCGATGTCGGGGGAGATTATCCTTATCTGGTGCTCCCCCAGCCCCGAGACCATCGCGAAGAGCGTCCGGTGGGCGTGCGGGGCCTGGGAGGTCATGTGAATGGTCATCTGGCCGGTCGAGACGTCGTAGTCGGCTACGGACCCGCAGGTCTCCATCGGGGCGGGGTGGATGCGCGGGTAGAACATCTCCCGCCGCACGGTGACCTCGGCCTCCTGGAATGCCCTCTCGGCGGCCTCCTTGTCCCCGGCGTCCCAGAAGAAGAGGAAGTTGTCCTCCTTGCCCTCCTTGTCGTCCCGGATGACGGGCGCGCCCTCCCCCAGCGCCTTCCGCGAGTCCACCACGGCGCCCAGCGGCTCGTAGTCCACGTCTATGAGCTCCAGCGCGTCCTGGGCGATATAGCGGTCGTCGGCGACGACGAAGGCGACCTCCTGCCCCTGGAAGCGGACCTTGTCGGTGGCGAGCACGGCCTGGGTGTCTCCGGCGAGGGTCGGCATCCAGGCCAGCCCCTGAGCCTCGAGGTCCGCGCCGGTGATGACGGCGTGTACACCCTCCAGCTCCAGCGCGGCCGAGGTGTCTATGGACTCTATCCTGGCGTGGGCGAACGGGCTGCGGAGCACCGCCGAGTGGAGCATGCCCGGCAGCTGCACGTCGTCCACGTAGTTGCCCTTGCCCCGGACGAAGCGCCCATCCTCCTTGCGCAGCATCCGGTCGCCCAAAGTGTGTCGTTCTCTGGTTGCGCCCATTTGGGGTATCTCCTTACTCTTGGTAGTCAGCCCGCTTTGGGGCGCGTGAGTCGAGAGTGGTGAATCGAGAGTCGTCTTTTCCTCGATTCACGGTCTCCCTACCTCCCGACCCACGCCTTTTCTGTATCGACCGGATCAAGGCTCGCAACATCTTCCCTACTGTCTCGCACTGACCCAGGACGGGGGCTATCGTCTGACTCTTCGTCAACTCCACGCGGGATGCCAGCAACAAGTGGGTCTCCAGTTCCTTGAGAGAGCCCTGGGCCATCCGTAGGAACTGGACGAACTCTCCCGGATTCTCCCTCCCGTAGCCCTCCGCTACGTTGGCCGGAACCGCCGCTGCTGCCCGGCGAACCTGCGAGGTCATCCCGTAGATTTCTTCACGAGGAAAGGACTTCGTCAACTCGTAGCACGCTACGGCCAGCTCCATCCCCTCCCTCCAAACCCGCAAGTCTCGGTAGGATGGGACACTCTCTCCTTCCACCCCTACTCCCGACTCCCGACTCTCGACTCCCGCGAGCGAGCCGGGTGCTCAACGGCCCAGCGGATCGACTTGATGATGTTCTCGTAACCGGTGCAGCGGCAGAGGTTGCCGGAGATGGCCTCTCTTATCTCCGCCTCCGTCGGGTCCGGGTTGCGCTCCAGGAAGGCTGTGCCGGTGACGATCATGCCCGGCGTGCAGAACCCGCACTGCAACCCGTGCTCCTGGTGGAAACCTTCCTGCACCGGCGTCAGCTCCGTCCCGCTCCAGAGGCCCTCGATGGTCGTGACCTCGTGCCCGTCGGTCCTCACGGTGAGCAAGGTGCAGCTCTTGACCGGCTCGCCGTCGAGGAGCACGGTACACGCGCCGCAGTTGGAGGTGTCGCACCCCCAGTGGGTCCCCGTGAGCCCGAGGTGCTCCCGCACGAAGTGGACCAGCAAGAGCCGCGGCTCCACCTCGGCGGCCCTCGGCGCGCCGTTTACGCTTACCTCGATCCTCATCGCGCTCCCTCCCGGTTCGCCCGCTCGACGGCCCGCTCCAGCGCCCGCGCCACCAACGTCCGCACCAGATCCCGCTTGTACTCCGCCGACCCCCGCGCGTCCTCGATAGGCTCGGACTCCTCCGCCGCCCGCTCACCGGCCCGCCGGTACAGCTCCTCGCCGGGCGGCTGCCCCCTCAGAGACTCCTCGGCCCCGCGGGCCCGCAGCGTCGTGCTCCCGACGCCGCACATCCCGATGCGGGCGTCCTCTATCTCCCCGCCGCTCATGCGTAGCGCGACGCCGATGGAGGCGGAGGCGTAGTCCCCGGCCCGTCGCTCGACCTTTATGTATGCGCTGCCGTCCGGGGCGTTTGGGACGCGGACCTCGGTGAGCATCTCGTCCGCCGCGAGAGACGTCTCGTAGGGGCCGAGGTACAGGGCGTCTATCGGGATGGTCCGCTCCCTGCCGGGGCCGCGGACGACGACCTCGCCGCCCAGCGCGACGAACGCCGCCGGCAGGTCCTCGGCCGGGTCGCCGTGGGCGACGCCGCCGCCGACGGTCCCCATATTCCTCACGAGGGGGTCGGCGATCATGGTCTCGGCGTCACGCAGCAGCGGGTACCGCTCCCCTATGACCTCCGACTCCAGCACGTCCCGGTGACGGGCGAGCGCGCCGATCCTCAATACCCCATCGTCTTCCCGGACGTAGCGGAGCTCACCGTCGAGCTCGTGGATGTCTATGACTACCTCCGGCGCGGCGAGCCGGAGCTTCATCATCGGGATCAGGCTGTGCCCGCCCGCCAGCAGGTGGGCGTCGGGACCGAGCCGCCGCAGAAGCTCGACGGCCTCCTCGACCGAACTGGCCTTCTCGTACTCGAACCGTGCGGGTACCTGCAATGTACTCTCCTTTCCCCGGATTCACGCAGCCTCCGGGCTTCCCCGCGCCCGGAGACAAGAATAACCAGCGACAGTATAACAAAGCGTACAACCTCCTACCACCGCAGGACGGCTCTCGCGGGCGGCGCACGGACACTCCCGCCCTGCGCCGGGTCCGAGGCCCTCGACCCCGCGAGTGTCTGGTACCCACAGCCGTCCGGGTTCACGGGTCGGGTTGGCGGCAGAGGGGTGCTGCATATTCGAACAAGTCCAAAGCCCGCAGGACTGTGCCCGGGAGTCTTGCTTGCGTAAGTAGTCTGCTGATATAGTTGCACTCGTTACATGAAGCGGATCGGTTAGAGGCTATGATCCCTCCCCGCGAGATAGAGTGGGAACCGGGGCGGAGGAGCTAGCGGTGCAACCGGCTACCGGACCATTGCAGGGTGTGCGGTGGCCGGTTTTGTGTTGGTGGCGGGCGTAGCTAGAGACTGGAAGATACGTGATCGTGCTGAGCGTCGTCCAAATCATACCGCGCAGACCATATTCTACATCGGTAGAGAGCGTGGAAGGTAGCGGGATCATTACCGAGACGGTAAGAGGAAGCTCGCCGCGTTTGCCTCCGTGGTGGAACAGGTAGTGCCGGAGGACTCGGAAGTCGATCCGTGTCTACGCCTATTCTAGCCACTAAACTTTATATCCCCCCACCGCAGCCTAAAGTTGTCCTCCGCCCCCGCCTGGTCGAGCGGCTGAACGAGGGTCTTGACCGCAGACTGACCCTCGTCTGCGCGCCCGCCGGCTTTGGCAAGACCACGCTGGTAAGCGAATGGGTCGCAGATTGCGGGCGACCGACCGCCTGGCTGTCGCTGGACAGAGGGGATAACGACCCCGCACGCTTTCTGGCTCACCTCGTCGCCGCTTTGCAGAAGATTGCGACGAACATTGGAGAAGGGGTGTTGGGTGTGCTCCAATCCCCCCGGCCGCCGACCGAGGCGATTCTGACAACCTTGCTCAATGAGACCACCGCCGTCGAGGACGATTTCGTCCTCGTCCTCGACGACTACCACGTTGTTGATTCCAAACCGGTTGACGACGCCCTCGCCTTCCTGCTCGATCACCTGCCGCCACGGATGCACGTGGCCGTCGCCACCCGTGAGGATCCGCATCTACCGCTGGCCCGGTTGCGCGTCCGGGGCCAGTTGACCGAGCTTCGGGCCGCGGACTTGCGTTTCACCCTCTCCGAAGCCGCCGAATTTCTCAACTGGGTGATGGGCCTAAACCTCTCGACGGAAGACATCGCCGCACTGGAGACCCGCACCGAAGGCTGGATCGCCGGCCTGCAATTGGCCGCGCTTTCGATGCAGGGGCGTACAGACGCCACCGGCTTCATAAGATCCTTCACCGGCAGCCACCATTTCGTGCTGGACTATCTGGTCGAAGAAGTCCTCGGGCAGCAGCCCGAAAGCGTCCAGGCTTTCTTGCTTCGCACATCTATCCTCGACCGCATGTGCGGCCCGCTTTGCGACGCCGTTCTGCTCGACCCCTCCGCTTCCGGGCGAGAGACCCTAGAATATCTCGAACGCGCCAACCTGTTCATCGTCCCGCTGGACGACGAGCGTCGCTGGTATCGTTACCATCATCTCTTCGCCGATTTGCTGCGTCAGCGACTGGGCCAGAGCGCCGCCTCGTCAGCGGGGGGCATGGCCGAACTGCACGTGCGCGCCAGCGAATGGCATGAGGCCAATGGGCTAGAGATCGAGGCTTTCCGGCATGCCGCCTCAGCGAATGACGTCGAGCGGGCCGAGCGCTTGATCGAGGGCGGGGGGATGCCTTTGCATTTTCGTGGCGCGGTGGCTCCCGTGCTGAACTGGCTGGTTTCGCTCCCAAAGGCCGAACTCGACGCGAGACCCTCGTTGTGGACGACCTATGCCTCGGTGTCGCTGGTCACCGGACAGGAGGCCGATGTCGAAGAGAAGCTGCGAGCCGCCGAAGCGGCCCTGGAAGGCGCCGAGCCGGACGAGAAGACCCGGGACGTCGTCGGGCGCGTCGCCGCCATACGGGCGACGTTGGCCGCCTCCCAGGGCGAGGTGGAAACCATCATCGCCCAGTCGCGCGGCGCCCTGGAGAATCTTCACCCGGACAACGTGGCTTTCCTCATATCTTGCACCCATCGACACTCACCTCGATGCCGTGACTTCGTAGCAGGGCACTTCGCTCCTCGATCTCCGCTAACAAGCCCTCGATCACCGTCTTTGGCAATACTTCCTCCAGGAT
>JACCZN010000131.1 GCA_013695915.1 Rubrobacter sp. | reverse complement strand
GGGGTGTAGGTCCAGCAAGGGAGGAATGTGAAGGTCATAGTCGTCAGGCGGTTGTTCCTTTTTGCCGTTGTCTCCGTGTTGCTCGCTCTCGTTCTCGTGGTGTCGAAAGCTCATGCAAGCATCGGCTTCTACGTGGGTAAGGAGCATACGGAGGACGGGAGCGTGATGCTCGGTGGCTTCGGCCACGAGCCTTCGAGCCACTGGCTCGAGGTCGTTCCCCGACAGGAACATCCTGAAGGAGCTACCGTAGAGGTCGGCGTTACGGAGGACTCCAGTATCCCGGGCGAGCTGATCGAGATCCCCCAGGCCAGCGTGACCAACAAGTACATCACGAGCAATTACTCCGAGTACTCAGGGTTCCCGCCACCCCTCACCAACGGCGGCCTCAACGAGCACAACGTTGCGGCGAGGGACATCTGGTCTCCGTCGAGAGAAGAGCTGGTCGAGATGACCCCCGAGCCCCAGAGGGGACCGAACTACAGCGACCTCGCTCGCATGGCCATGGAGCGCGCGAGCAGTGCCCGGGAGGCCGTGGAGATCGTCGGCGGGCTCATAGACGAGCACGGCTACTCCACCTACGGCGGCAACTCCCACCTCTTTGCCGACGAAGACGAGGGCTGGGTATTCATAAACTATGCGGGTGGCGAGGGCCTCTGGGCCGCGGAGAGGCTTGGCCCCGACGATGTGCGGGTCTCCTACCCCGGATACATCCAGGAGTTCCCGACGGACTTCGAGGAAGACCCGGACTACATGGGCTCCGAAAACCTCGTTGACTTTGCCGCCGAGCAGGGATGGTGGGACCCCGATAGTGGCGAGGCTTTCGACCTGCAGGAGGTCTACGGCGAACCGTTCCCCGGTGAGGACGCCGACAACTTCTACGAGCTCGCCCGGATGCCCCTCGAGCGCGAGCAGGAGCTCCTGGAGCTCGGGCCGGTAAGCCTGGAGGACATGCTGGCGCTGGTTCGGGACCCCCGCTGGTCGACTGATCTCTCCGGCTACGGACAGATCGCGCACCTGCGGCCCGAGGTTGAGGACGAGCTCGGCGTGCTGTGGGCGGCGGTGACTGGTGCGGTAACGACCCCATATGTCCCGATCCACCTGGGTGTAGAGGACGTTCCCCCAGAGTACAAGCAGCACCGGTACATGACCAAGGACGCCGACGCGACTTTCTTGGATCCTGAGTATGCGCCGCTCGAAGGCACCCGCTACGCCACCAGGAGCTTCAAGCGGCTCATGTACCACACCTGCGAGAACCCCGAAGAGTTCCTGCCGCGGGTGACCGGCGAGATAGAGTCCCTCGAGACCGAGATGCTCGCCGAGCAGGCAGAGGTGGAAAGGACGGCGCTCGAACACTACGAGGCCGGTGACCCCGAGGCCGCGCGGGAGTACCTGACGGCCAACGCGGAAGGCAGGTTCCTGGAAGCCCTGGACCTGGGAGAGCGTCTGGCAAACGAGGTAGAGGCAGAGACCCGCGAGCGGTTCGGGATTCGCCTGCCAGACCAGGAGGTGCCGGAGGGCTCCACCGTGCGTCCCGAGAGCCAGGAGATGGTGCGCTCCGAGGATGCAGAAGGGGATGAGCAGGTCCACTGCTACGTCGAAGGCCTCGCAGATTACCCGCGCGAGCACGGGTCAATGGCGGGAGCCACCGAGGTAGAGGAAGTTGGGCAAACAGATCCAGATAGCATTCCCGAGACTGGCGGCCTCCCCTGGCTCGGTTCGGGCTACACGGTGGTCTTCGCGCTCGGCATCGCGGGTGGTGCTCTGGTTACGGGTCTCGTCTGGGGCGTAGGGAAGCTGGCTCGTACCCGCGATTAGCAGGAGGCTCACTACCGAGCTCGGGTGGGTGGTGAGCAGAGGTTTTCAAGTGACTCTTGCGGCGAACTCTCTATGGCTCCCGGGGAGTTCGCCAGAGAGGTGAGCGTCGGCCCGGTGAAACGTATCGCGCTGTTCCCGGACCGTGCCGGCTGTCACGCAGGCGGCACGGTCGAAGCCCCCGAAGGAATACACCCGGAGTCTCTACCCTCCGGCTCTCCGGAGCTCCGACCGGATCGCGTACTGAAACCTTGATGTTCGATGCATCTTGCGCTACTCTCTAACCTAGAGCATATAGGTATCGGAGAGGAACGAGCATGGAGTACACCAACCGCCAGTACTGGAACGACGTGATCAACATGAGCCTGTGCAAGTTCTTCGTGCTGCGGGTGTTGTACGGTCAGTCCTCTTACGGGTACGAGATCATCCGCAAGGTCTCCGAGTTGACCGACGGCTTCTGCGCCCCGACCGAGGGTGCCGTGTACCCTATCCTCAAGGAGTTCGAGCGGGACGGCTGCGTTACCTCCGAGAAGAAGGTAGTCGGCGGCCGCCAGCGCAAGGTCTACACGCTCACCCCGCTGGGACGGGAGGCCTTCGAGGTGGGAGCCGAAGTGTGGGAGGCCGCCGTACCGCATATCCAGCGCGCCTCGGGGGTCTCCCATCCCCAGGGGCGAGGATCCGCGGAGGAGATCGGCTAGAAGATTTGTCTTTATACATAGATCATCAATGCCTAGAAGCTCTAGCTCGGGAGAGGTGATGACACTCGATTCAGTTCTACGGTCCCTGATGTTCTTCGGCGTGGTCCTGGTGGAGCTTGCGGTGCTGTTTGTAGTAGTGAGCACGCTGGTCAGCCTGGGGCGGCAGTACGTGCCGGAGCAACGGATACGTAAGGCGCTCACCAAGAGGTGGGGTCTGGGGAATGTGCTGGGGGCGGCACTCGGTTCACTGACGCCCTTCTGCTCTTTCTCGACGATACCGGTCCTCGTCGGTCTTTTGAGGAGCGGCGTACCTTTCGGTGCGGCGGTCTCTTTCCTGTTCGCCTCTCCTCTGGCGAACCCCGTGGTGCTGGGGCTCTTTCTGGTGCTCTTCGGGTGGTGGGTTACGGTCGTCTATGCCTCTCTGGCGCTAGCATCCGCGATGCTCGTGGGTGTGGTCTGGGAGCGTTCTGGGCTGGAGCGGTACTTGAAACCGGCGGTAGCTCCGGCGGGGGAGTGCGTTTCTTCTGGAGCCGTGGGAGAAGAGGTGGCGGCAGACGGCTTTCGGCTGCGCCTGAGGCTGGCGTTCTCGAGTGGGTGGGAGCAGTTCCGCAGCGCCTTACCCTACCTGTTCGCGGGAGTGGCTGCGGGAGCGGTGATCTACGGCTTCGTACCTTCGGAGTGGGTGGTCACGGTGGCGGGTCCCGACAACCCCTTTGCTATCCCGGTGGCGGCGGCCATCGGTGCGCCGCTGTACATCTGGCCGGAGACGATGCTGCCGATGGGGGCGGCGCTGCTAGAGAAGGGCATGGGGATAGGGGCGCTCATGGCGCTCGTCGTGGGGGGTGCCGGGGCGAGCATCCCGGAGGTCACGGTGCTGGGCACGGTATTCAAGGCCCGCCTGCTGCTCGTCTACGTGGCGACCATTCTGGCCGTGGCGGTCCTGATCGGGTACGCTTTCGCCCTGCTTTTCTAGCTCGGGGTCTGGTATGTCTCCCGGTTGCGGAGCTCGACGCGACGGATCTTGCCGCTCGTGGTCTTCGGCAGGTCGTCCACGAACTCGATGCGGCGGGGGTACTTGTACGGGGCGGTTACGCTCTTGCAGTGGTCCTGTATCTCCTGCACCAGCGCGTCCGAGGGCTCGTAGCCGGCGGCCAGCACGATGTACGCCTTCACCACGCTGCCCCGGTCCTCTTCGGGTGAGGCCACCGCGGCGCTCTCGACGACCGCGGGGTGCTCTATGAGAGCGCTCTCGACCTCGAACGGACCGATGCGGTACCCGGCAGAGAGGATCACGTCGTCCGAGCGGCCCACGAACCAGAGGTACCCATCCTCGTCCTTTGCGGCCCGGTCGCCGGTGAGGTAGTAGCCTTTGCGGTAGACGGCCGCCGTCTCCTCCGGCTGGCGGTAGTACTCCTTGAAGAGCGCCGGTATGTCCCCGGCGAGCGCTATGTCCCCGGGCTCGTCGATCGGACACTCCTCTCCTTCGAGGTCTATCACCCGGACGTCGCAGCCGGGGGAGGGCTTGCCCATCGAGCCGGGACGGACGTCGAGGCCCGGGTAGTTGCCGACGAGCAGGGTGTTCTCCGTCTGGCCGTAGCCGTCCTTTATGGTGATGCCGTGAAGCTCCCGCCACCTCTCGACGACCGCCGCGTTCAGGGGCTCTCCGGCGGAGACGGCGTGGCGGATGGAGGAGAGGTCCGCGGACGCGAGCTCCGGCGCGTGGGTCAGGAGCCGGTACTCGGTCGGCGCCTGGCAGAGCACGGTTATGCCGTAGTGACCGATCAGGCGCAGCCGCTCTGCGGCCTCGAACCCGCCCTCGTGCACGAAGAGCTCCGTGCCCCAGCTCCAGGGCCCCAGGAACACGTTCCAGATGCTCTTGGCCCAGCCGGTGCCGGAGGTACACCAGAGCCGGTCGCCGTCCCGCAGGTCGAGCCAGTAGCGGGCCTGCATGCGCTTGGCGTGCGTGTAACCGTGGGTGTGGAGCACGCCCTTGGGGTTCGAGGTCGTGCCGGAGGTGTAGAGGAGTAGCGCGCCCTCGTCGGAGGCCGTGTCCTCGGCGCGGAAGCTCCCGGAGGCGTTGCCTGTGATCTCCGCGTAAGAGCGCCACCCCTCGCGTTCGCCGTCGAGGTAGACGAAGTGCCGCAGGCCGGGGACCTCCTCCCGGAGATGGTCGGCGACGTCCGCTCCGGCGGCCGCGGAGACTATCGTGGTGGCGCCGGAGTGCTCGGCGCGGAACTTCAGGTCCTTTTTACGGAGCTGCTCGGCGCAGGGGATGGCGACGGCCCCGAGCTTCAGGAGGGCGGTGAGGATGATGTGCCACTCTGGCACCTTGCCCGCGACCACCAGCACCCGGTCGCCCCGCTCGACGCCCAGGTCGCGCGCCGCCTCCGCGAAGCGGTCGGAGGCTTTGGAGACGTCCCCGAAGGTCAGGCGGCGCTCCTCGCCGCCCGCGCCGAGCCAGAGCATCGCGGGGCGGTCTGGCTCGAGGCGGTCGATCACGTCCCGGCCGAAGTTGAACCTCTCCGGCGTCTCCCACTGGAAGCTCGCGCGCGCCGAAGCGTAGTCGCTGACGTCGGTCATCTTTCCTCCAGGAATCCCTTTGCTACCCGGGGGTTATCGTAGCATCCCGCACACCCGGTGCAACTTGCCGCTGCGCCCGCGATGGCCCTCCGGAGTCTGCTACGCTCCGTAACGGAGGTGTCGGGAGAGGAGGAGCATGGAGCGGAAGGTCATGTCCGGCGAGCTGCTACCGTTCGGCGAGTCGTACCCGGAGGTTGCGGGGTCGGCGTGGGTGGCGCCGGGGGCGTGGGTGGTCGGGCGCGTGACCCTCGGCGAGGAGTCGAGCGTGTGGTACGGGGCGGTGTTGCGCGGGGACACGGAGCCCCTGACCGTCGGGGCGCGCACCAACATCCAGGACGGTTGCGTGCTGCACGCGGACCCCGGTTACCCGACGGTGATCGGGGCTGGCTGCGTCGTGGGGCACAAGGCGATCCTGCACGGCTGCCGGATCGGGGACCGGGTCCTCATCGGGATGAACGCCACGGTGTTGAACGGGGCGGAGATAGGGGAGGGCTCCATCGTCGGGGCCGGGGCCGTGGTGCCCGAGGGCCGGGAGTACCCGCCACGGAGCCTGATCCTCGGTCTCCCCGCGAAGCGTGTCGGGGAGGTGACGGAGGAGCAGGCGGCGGAGATAGACCGCGGCGCGCGGGAGTACGTGGAGCGCGCGGCGGCCCACCGGGACTCGCTGCTAACGTAGCCCCGGGCCCGGCTTCTACCGGTCGTCGGTGATGAGGGCGATGGCGAAGCCGTCGTATCCCTTGCTGCCTACGGTCTGGAGGCCGGTGGCGCTCGCGCGCGGCTCGGCGGCGAGCAGATCGTAGAAGCGGCGTATCCCCCGGATGGCGGGGTCCTCGCTGGTCTCGTCGAGTACCGCTCCGCCGCGCACGACGTTATCCACCACGATCAGGCTTCCCGGCCGGGAGAGCTCGAGCGCCCACTCGAAGTACTCGGGGGTGCTCTGTTTGTCGGCGTCGATGAAGGCCAGGTCGAACGGGCCGCGGCCTTCGGCGGCGACCTGCGGCAGCGTGTCCAGCCCCTGCCCGAGGCGCACCTCGACCGTCTCCGAGAGACCGGCGCGCACGATGTTGGCCTGGGCGACCTCGGCGTGCGCGGGGTCGTTCTCCAGCGTGACCAGGTACCCGTCGGCGGGCAGCGCCCGCGCCAGCCAGATCGTGCTGTACCCGCCGAGCGTCCCGATCTCCAGGACGGTCCGCGCCCCCTGGACCCTCGCCAGCAGGTGGAGCAGCTTGCCCTGGTTCGGCGAGACGTCGATCTGCGGCAGCCCGGC
>JACCZN010000124.1 GCA_013695915.1 Rubrobacter sp. | reverse complement strand
GCAGCTCCTTTGTTGGCGTAGAGCTGGCAGTCGGGATAAGGGCAAGCTAGAGTCTCTGTCGGGGGCCTGTGGTTTGTGTTTTCCATGAGGCGTACTGTGCGCCAACAGCAGGCCCCTGGCTCGTGGGGTCTGAGATAATCTCACGCTACTACCTACGTTTGCGTGATTGTAGAGATCTTACTTAGAAATTATCAGTGGAACAGAATCTGTATCGAAGTGCGGATGACCTGCGGAATCCGTTGTGCAGAGGATGGTAGCGAGACGATGCTGCGCTGGGGCTCCGGGACTGTTCCTGCACGGGGCTCTATGGGAGGAGGGGCAGGTGGACCTTCATCTTCGTGCCGTCTCCGGGGGCGCTCTCGGCCTCGATGCGGCCGCCGTGGGCCTCCACGATGGTCCTGGCTATCGGGAGGCCGAGGCCCGCTCCTCCTTGCTGGCGAGAGCGCGCCCGGTCCTCGCGGTGGAACCGGTCGAAGATGCGGTCGAGCCTCTCCTCCGGGATGCCGGGTCCGGAGTCCGCGACCTCTACCGTGAGGTTGCCGTCCGCCACCTGCGAGGTCAGCTCTATCCTGCCGTCCTCGGCTCCGTGCTTGGCGGCGTTGTCCACCAAGATGAGCACGGACTGCTCGATCCGGGCGGTGTCTACCCGAAGCTCTCCGTGGACGGAGGTCCGGCTCTCGAGCGTCGCGCCGCTCTCGCGGGCCAGGGCTCGGGCTCTCTGTACTGCGCCGGAGACCAGCGTCTCCGCGTCTACCGCCTCCAGGTCCAGCATCAGGGAGTCGGAGTCCGAGCGGGCCAGTAGCAGGAGGTTCTCGACTATCCTGGTCATCCGCTCCGTCTCGGTGGAGAGCTGACCGAGGGTCTTCTGCCGCACTTCGGGGTCCTCTACCTGCCGGCTGAGTTGCGCGGTGCCCCGGAGCACGGTCAGGGGCGTCCTGAGCTCGTGGGAGGCGTCCGCGATGAACTGGGTCTTCGCCTGGGAGGCTCGGGCGAGGCCTTCGGAGAGCCGCCGGAGCTCCCCGACCACCCGCACGGCGGCCAGCGCCAGCACCCCGCCCGCGAGGGCCAGACCACCGACGATAGCCGCGAGGACCACCTGTGCGGTCTCGTTGGCCCAGTCTATCTGCTGCAGGGACTCTGTGGCGAGCTCGTCGCCGAACTCGTAGAGCTCGTCGGCCTCATCGTCTATCTCCGTCAGCAGCGCGAGCCTTCTGTCGCTGGCCCGGCCGAACGCCGCCGGGTCCCTGTCGTAGAGCTCCAGCGCCGGGCGGAACTCCTCGTAGTAGCGCTCCGCCTCCGACCGGAAGTACTCCGGCTGCGGTGCGCTCTGTTCGCGGACCCCGATCTCCTCCAGCTCGGAGACCTCGCCGAGCAGAGCGTCGTGCGCGCGCTCGAACTCCTCTACGGGCTCCTCCCCGGGCCTGGAAACGAGGAGGGTGCGGTGGGCGTCCCGGAGCTCGAGGACCGAGATCCGGAGGTCGTCGGCGTAGTCCTCCAGCCGGGTGTCGTAGCGGAGTGCGTCGTCGGTCACCTCCGCCACGCTCCGGTTCAGGATGAGGCCCGCCACGCCGGCCACGATGATCGCCAGCAAGAGACCGACGACCGCGGCTATGGTCACCCACCACGGCCGTGAGTCCTTGCCCTCCGGCTCTCTCACTCCTCGGTCCTTCCAGGTCCCAGTTCTACGCCTCAGCGCACGTCCCGCCGCTGCCGCACGGATCGATTATAATTCGCGCTACTTCTATGCGTATCCTGCTCGTCGAGGACGACCATTCGATAGCGAAGTTCGTGGAGCTCGGGCTGGAGGCCTTCGGTCACCAGTGCGTGGTCGCGGGCACCGGCCCCGATGGCCTGGAGATGGCCCGTGATGCCTCCGTGGAGCTCGTGCTCCTCGACGTCTGGCTGGCCGGAGCTCGACGGTCACGAGGTGCTCCGCCACATCCGCGCCCGGCGCCCCGGGTTACCGGTCCTGATGCTTACCGCCCGCGACGACCAGCGGAGCAAGGTCTCCGCCCTCGACGCCGGAGCCGACGACTACCTCACCAAGCCCTTCGACTTCGACGAGCTCCTTGCCCGCGTAAGAGCCCTGGCCCGCCGCGCCGACCAGACCAACTCCTCCGAGGTGGAGGCCGGTGACCTGCGCATCGACCTGCTTACCCGCCGCGTCTGGCGGGCCGGGGAACCCGTCGAGCTCTCCGGCACGGAGTTCGCGCTTCTCGAATACTTCATGCGCCATGCCGGACAGGTTCTCTCCCGGCAGCAGATCCTCTCCGCCGTCTGGGACGACCAGTTCGATCCCGGATCTAACGTGGTAAACGTCCACGTCCTCCAGCTCCGGCGGAAGCTCGGCGTAAAGGGGAAGCCTCCTCCCATCACCACCGTTCGCGGCGTGGGATACCGCTTCGAGCCCACCCGCTGATGCCGTCAGCAGGCCCCGGACGGGAGGGGGATCGTCCGGGGCCTGCGGCTGTGCGAGGTGTCTAGCCCGGTATCGGCCCGGTGAGCTCCTGGTCTATCTCCACGTCGAGCTCGCCGTCGTCTAGCTCGGCGTCGAAGTCCCACTCGACGTTGTCGCGCGTGAACTCGACCTCTATCTCCTCAGCGTCCTGCTCGTCGACGACCACGTTCCAGCCCTCGTTGGCCCGGGCGTCCACGAGGACGAGGCCCTCGGCGCCGCTCTGGAACTCCACCTCACCGGCGTCGCCGACCTCGTAGGTGCCGGGCTCCGCGGGGTCTATGTCCTGGTCGATCTCGATCTCGGCCTGGTTACCCTCGACCTCTATCTCCATCTCCCACTCGACGTTGCCGCTCTCGAAGTCGACCTCTATCTCGTCCGGGGACTGCTCGTCTATCTCCACGCTCCAGCCCTCGTTGGGGCGGGCGTCGATCAGCTCTAGAGCACCGTTCTCGAAGCTGAACTCGACCTCACCGGCGTCGCCCACAGCCCACACGCCGTCCCGGACCTCGGCCGACTCCCCGGCCGCCGTTACCGGCGCCCCCTGAGCAGCTCCGGCCTCCTCGGTTGCGGCCTCGGTCTCTCCGCCGCCCGTCTGCTGCGTGGCCTCGGTCTCCTCCGTAGCGGCCTGCGTCTCCTCGGCCTCTCCAGTGGCAGGCTCCGTCTCCTGCGCCGCGGGCTCCTCCTGCTGTCCGTTCTGCTCCTCTGCATCCTGCTCCTCTGCGCCCTGTTCGGCGGTGCCGCAGGCGGAGAGCGCCAACATTAGCACCAGGAGCGCTGGCAGGGTGAGCCTCCGCGCTAGACTGTCAAACAATGTAGAACCTCCCAGATATGTCTTGCCGGAGGGTCACTCCGAACTTCACTGGCTATTATTGCTCCCGGAGGTTAACGGCAGATAATGCCCGGGTTGAAAACCCTTTACCCTGGCAGACCCTGCCCGGTAGCAGACCGGGTACCGGACGGGAGGTCTATGGAGAGAAGCTCTCGATCCTCGGCAGGCTGTCGGTGGCGGTCAGGAGCGAGAGGGAGGCTTCTACGATGCTGCGCTGGAGTTCGGGATCGTCGGGCGCGCCGAGCGGGTATCCCAGAGGGTAGTCGGCGAAGAGGGCGCGGGGCGGGTCCACCTTCTCCGTTACCTCCCTGAGCAACGTCACGGAGGTGGTCGGGATGCCGGAACTCTCTATTACGCTCTGGATCAGGCCCACGGACTGATGACACAGCGGTCAGACGGGGGTCAGGAGCACGGCGTCCACCCCGTCATCCCTCAGCAGCCCCGCGACCTCCGGCGCAGTACGCGAGACGAGCCTGCCTGGCGCCGGGATGGACCCCATAAAGCTAAAGTGCCGGTGGTTGACCGAGCCGATCCTGCCCTCACCGGCCAACTCCCCGAGCCGCGCGAGGGGCAGGGCGAGGTTCTTGTCCTCCTCTATACCCCGGTGGTCGAAGGCGTCGGACTTGTGGGCGACGAGCAGGGAGTCGAGGTTCGCGTCCGCCGGTACCTCCCGGTAGGAGACGTCCCCGCCCTTCCTGGAGTCGTCGAAGGCGGGCTGATCGGGGAGGTGCAGCGCCGCGGTGGTGACTACCGCCACGCGGGCCTCGGAGAGCGGCTTCTCCAGGGAGGCGCCGGGTCTCCAGTCGTGGGTCCGGTAGGAGTACGCCCGCATCATGGCGCGGTACTTCCACCTGAGATCCGAGATCCTCGCCAACCCGCCTCCTGCCTCCGCCGGTCATTACGCTGGTAAGGTTACCACGCGGCGAGGTCCAGCTAGGGAGCGGAGAGCAGCTTCCGGGGTGCCAGGACGAGGCCGTCGGCGTCGGCGTAGACGTACTCGCCGGGGCTCCAGCGGAGACCGCCGAACTCCACGGGCACGTCCCGCTCGCCCTCGCCGGTCTTGCGGCTCTTCCGGGGGTGGGAATACTCGCCCCTGAGGTCCGGTCTGTAGAGAGGAAGGTTCGGGGCCGTAATGAAGAAGCTGTGGCACGGATGGAACGCGGTGCTCGTGGCTACACCGCTATCCCTGGCGACCATCGAGGTGCTTGCTCTCCAGACGGAGCCGAGACTGCTGCTCTTCCCCTCCCTCGCTTCCATTGCCTACCAGATCTCTACCCAACCCTTCGGGCCGTATGTCGCCTGGCGGAACCCCGTCTTCGCGCCGACGCTGGCAGTTGGGCTGGGGGCTTCGGGGACGCTCTGGTTCAGCCCGAGTTCCGGCGGGGTCCTCGTGGTTACGACCGCGACCATGATCCCCATGCGCCTCTTCCGGGTTACCAGCGCCCCGGTGCTCGCCGTCACCATACTGGACCCCGGGGGTTTTGGCTTTCCGGTCTCCATACTCGTCGCCACGACGCTGCTATTCCTGGCCTTCAGGCTCTGGTGCCGCACCCT